>NZ_RZTA01000114.1:0-21816 GCF_004023115.1 Mesorhizobium sp. M6A.T.Cr.TU.017.01.1.1 | reverse complement strand
TCGTCTCATCCGACGCCGCCAGACCGTCCGCCAGACTCAACTGACCCAAAACACGATCCGCCATCCCGAATCTCCCTGCTCCAACCTTCACCACAGAATCACCGTTCGGCTTCTGTGCAAAGGTCTCACAAGGGGAGAAGGGAAGGACTCCACTGTCATCGCTTGAAGCAGTCCGCTTGCCACCAGCCCCGCCTTTGGTGTAATCGCTCCGCACACTCGAACGTCTTGAAAGGAGGGCTGCGTGTCTTTCGACCACCACCGTCAGCGCGGCCCTGTCGCTGCCCTGCGAGTTTGCTTGCAGGGCTGACCAGAGACGGTCCGGGTTCTCCCGCTTCGATTTTCTTGGTCTGCCCTTCGTGGTGCCGCAACGCCTGTTCTGATGGCCAGCCTGCGCACCGTTAAAGTGCATCGAACCGGACCTTTATTCCGGGCAGACCAGAGAAATCCACATGGCCCTGATCAGCCTCAAATCCCTCGGCGTCACCATGAGTGCGCCGCTCTTCTCCAATCTCGATCTCACCATCGGCACCGGCGATCGGCTCGGCATCGTCGCCGCCAACGGCCGCGGCAAATCTACCTTGCTGAAGTGCCTGACTGGCGAAATGGAGCCGACATCAGGCGACATCACCCGCACCCGCGGCCTCCGGGTCGGCTATGTCGAGCAAGCCGTTCCCGCAATGCTGGCCGAGCGCGGCTTTCAGCAGGTGGTGGCCGACGCCTTGCCGGCCGAGCAGGCCGAAAGCGAGCAATGGCGCGTCGATGTGGTGCTCGACTCCCTCGACGTGCCTGAGCCGATGCGCGAGCGGCCGATGCGGGCGCTGAGCGGCGGCTGGCAAAGGCTGGCGCTGATCGCCCGAGTCTGGGTCACCGATCCCGATGTCCTGCTTCTCGACGAGCCGACCAACCATCTCGATCTCGCCAAGATCAGCCAGCTCGAAACCTGGCTGAACGCGCTGCCGCGTGAGGTGCCGGTGGTGATTGCCAGCCACGACCGCGCCTTCCTCGACGCCACGACCAACCGCACGCTGTTCCTGCGCCCTGAGCAGTCGTCGGTGTTTGCGCTGTCCTATTCCAGGGCGCGCGACGCTTTGAGCGAAGTCGACGCCTCGACGGAGCGCAAGTTCCAGCGCGACATGAAGGTGGCGCAGCAATTGCGCCGGCAGGCGGCCAAGCTCAACAACATCGGCATCAACTCTGGCAGCGACCTGCTGACGGTCAAGACCAAGCAGCTCAACCAGCGCGCCCAGCGCCTCGAGGAGGTCGCGGCACCGGCGCACCGCGAAAGATCGGCGGGCGCGATAAAGCTCGCCAATCGCGGCACCCATGCCAAGGTGCTGATCACGCTGGACGACGTGGTGGTCGAGACGCCTGACGGCAGGCTGCTGTTCAGGACCGGCAAGCGCCATATCTGCCAGGGCGACCGCATCGTCCTGCTCGGCCGCAACGGTGTCGGCAAGTCGCGGCTCATCAGCCTGATCAGAAATGCCATCGTCGAGCCGGATATGGCAGCGCAAGGCGTGAAGGTAACGCCGTCGACGGTGCTCGGCTACAGCGACCAGGCGCTGTCAGGCATCAGTGGCGAAGACACGCCGCTGGCGATGCTCTCGCGCAGCTTCGATGTCGGCGAGCAACGCGCCCGCTCGCTGCTCGCCGGTGCGGGCGTCAGCATCGACATGCAGGAGCGCAGGATCGGCGTGCTGTCGGGCGGACAGAAGGCGCGGCTGATGATGCTGGCGCTGAGGCTCGCCAATCCCAATTTCTACCTGCTCGACGAGCCGACCAACCATCTCGACATCGATGGCCAGGAAGCACTGGAAGCAGAATTGCTGGCCCATGAGGCAAGCTGCCTGCTTGCCTCGCACGACCGCTCCTTCATCAGGGCGATCGGCAACCGCTTCTGGCTGATCGAGAAGCGGCGGCTGGTCGAGGTCGACAGCCCGGAGGATTTCTTCCGATCGGTGGCAGAAACGCGCGGTTGAAGCTTTGCTCCAAAAAATTCCGACGGTCTGTCGGATCATGGCCGCGCGCCACGTCCTTGGGATGCCGACACGATGATGCCGGCGCCAATCGAGGAGAGAGCATCATGTCTATTCTGTCATCCGTAGGTCGCATAGCGACCCGTTACTCGGCGGCTCGCGCCCGCTTCCGCAGCGAGCGCGCCATCCTTTCGTTGCCGATCGAACTGCGCAAGGACATCGGCTGGCCGGAAATCGTCATCGACCCACAGAACAGCCCGCGGATTGGCCTGGCTCCTTGACAAGAGGGCTCCTTGACAACGGGGCTCCTTGACAAGAGCCGGCCGTCGCACGGTCGGCACCAAAAAAGCGCGTCGGCCATGTAGGATCGCCGCTGCCGCATTCGTCCTGTGGTTCGCAACGCCTAACCAAAGAGGAGCAAGACATGAACGATCAGCCCCAGACCCAGCCTGCCGCGAAAGTCCTCGGTGGATTGACGCCCTACCTTCAGCTGGACGGCGCCTTCAAGGCTTCAGAATTCTATCAGAAGGCCTTCGGCGCCGAGCAGGTCTTCTTCTACCCGCCGGACGAGAAGGGCCGGACGATGCATATCCATCTCCACATCAACGGTTCGACGCTGATGATTTCCGATTTCTATCCCGAGCATGGAATGGCGGCGGTGAAGCCGCAGGGCTTCACAATGCAGCTGCATCTCGGCAGCGACGACATCGACGCCTGGTGGCAGCGCGCCGTCGACGCCGGCTGCACGGTCGGTACGCCGCTGCAGGTGATGTTCTGGGGCGACCGCTGGGGTCAGCTGACTGATCCTTTCGGCGTCGAGTGGGCGATGAACGCGCCGGTGAAGGCAGCGTAGCGCATTCCTTCCTTCTCCCCTTGCTTGTGGGAGAAGGAAAATCCCACAATCAAGGAGAACCACAATGTCCTATGTCGATGGCTTCGTACTCGCCGTGCCGAAGGCAAATCTCGATGCCTACAAGAAGATGGCGCAGCTCGGCGGCACCGTCTGGAAGGAGCATGGCGCGCTCGCCTATGTCGAATGCATAGGCGACGACGTGCCCTATGGCGAGGTCACCTCGTTTCCGCGCGCCGTGCAGGCCAAGGACGACGAGGTCGTCGTCTTCTCATGGGTCGTCTATGAATCGCGGCAGAACCGCGATGCAGTGATGGCCAAGGTAATGGCCGACCCACGCCTGAACGGAGAGCTATCGGCGATGCCCTTCGACAGCAAGCGCATGATCTTTGGCGGCTTTCAGCCCTTCATTGAGCTGTAGGCCCGCAACGCATTACGCTAGCCGGTCAAGCAGCGGCTTGAGCCGATCGCCGTAGCGCTTCCACAGATCGACCGAGCCCTGGTACATCGGCTGGCGCACTTGCGCCGCCGAGGCTGTACGCACGGGACGGTCGGTCTCGTGGAACGACAGCACTCTATCGTCCCACGGCAGGCCGAGATGAGCGATCAGCGCCCGCGTCTGCCCTTCCTGGTCGGCGACGAAATCCTCATAGCGCACATCGTGCACGACACCGGGCAGCACGGCGTGCCAATGCGCCATGATGTCGGTGTAGAGATTGTGGAAGTCGGCGAGCTCGCCGAGATCGTAGCCATAACGGTGAGTGTCGCCGCGGAAATGCACCTTGTAGATCGACAGGCAGGTCGCCGCCGCATCGCGCACGCAATGGATGATCCTGGCCTTCGGCAGCATCAGACGGATAAAGCCGATAAACAGAAAGTTGCCTGGCATTTTGTCGGTGACATGGCGGACATGCGGATAGCGGGCATGCAGCATATCGAGGTAGGCCTGCCCGGCATCGGCAAAATCCGTGTCGGGTACATCGGATACGCCCCAGGGAAAGCCACCTGGCATGGTTGACGGAAACTGCTTGCCGACCACCGTCTTCAAAATACTGAGCTCGCCGGCGCCATAGACCTGGGGATGGCTGGCGATGATCTGTTCGACCAGCGTCGTGCCCGAACGCGGCATGCCGACGATGAAGATCGGCGCATCGTCGGCGGTTGCGCTTGGCTTATGCTTTTCGAAGAAGCTGGCATCGAACACCGATTTCATCGCCTCGAATTCGGCCCGCGTCCTCACCGGATCATAATCGATGCCCTTGCGGCGGATGGCATTACCTTCGGCGAAATAATCAAAGGCGCGCGGGTAATCTTTCAGGTCGTCATTGGCCTTGCCGAGGCCGAAGGCAAGCTGCATGCGCGCCAGGCTGTCTTGCGGCGCCTTGGCATGCTGCGCCTCCATGCCGGCAAGCTCGGCGTCGCGCTCTTTCTGGCGCTTGACCTGCGTCAGCATCAGCCAGGCCCGGGCCATGCCGGGATTGACGGTCAGCGCCTGGCGGAACAAGTCAGTCGCTTCGTCGAGCTTGCCCTTTTCCATCAGCCCGACGCCCAGCCCGTGCAGCAGGTCGGCGTCCTTAGGCCGGATCGTCAGCGCTTCCCGGAAGATGGCAAGCGACTCATCGAGCCGCCCGGCCTCCTGCAGCGTTTCGGCAAGCCCGATGCGGGCGCGAACATGGAACGGGTTGCGACCGATGGTGCCGCGATAGATCTCCTCTGCGTCCTCGAACTGTCCCATCTGCTTTAGCGACGAGCCGAGATTGTCGCGCGCCGCAAGCTGGTCCGGGCGCAGCGCCACCGCGCCACGGAAGAAATCGACGGCTGCACTGACACGGCCGAGGTCGCGCATCACCGTGCCGAGGTTGTTGAGGAAATCCGGATTCTTGGGTTGCAGGCGCACCGACTGTTCGAGGAGATCGAGGCCTTCGGCGCTGCGCCCGGTCTGGTGCAGCAGAAGCCCGAGAAAATGCGCCGCCGCCGCGTGATTGGCCTTCTGCGCCAGCACCTGCCGGTAGAGCATCTCGGCTTCCTGCCGGCGCCCCGCCTGATGCAATTGCAGCGCCTGCTGCACACGCTGGTCGAGCCCCAGCGGCGGCTGTCCGCCTGAGCCGAAATTGGCGCCCGCGCCTGCCGGTCTTCTCGGATCTCTGTTGATGGGAAACCTGCCGTGTTTTGTCCGCCTGCCGCGATCTAGGCCATCGGCGCGACAGGTTCAAGGGGTCGCAGGCCAGCTTACCTGAAATCGGCCCGGGTCAATACATACATGTTCCTGCGGCCGTGCGAATAGGCTTCGCGCGCGACATCCTGGATCGACGAGCGCTCCGCATCGAACGCGCTGAGATACTCGGCTTCGGCTCCGCTCGTGGCCGTTGCCGCCGAAAGCGCTGCAATCTCCACAAAGAACGGCACTTCGAACATGCCGTCATGGCCGACGAAACGAATGCGCTTGGCCGCCGCGTCGTAGGAGCGGCTGCGGTTGGGAAAATTGAGCGTCACACTCAAGCTCCTTGGTTTGTGGCAAAGCCGGCCACGTCAGATCAGGCGGTGGGTTTCGGCGAGCTGACGTGCCCGCCGCAGCGTGCCGTCGGTGTCGGCGATCTTTCGCCTTGCTGCCTCGTCACTTCTTATCGTCAGCCGCGCCGATATGACTTTTGTGGGCTTGATGATCGGCTTGATTGTTACGGTCGAGCCATCAGGCGTTTTCACGGAAACCATGGGCTTTCCTTTCAGACATAAATAAAAATCAATACCAGGATGAAATTTTCCGATACAATTTCAAACAATTCTTGTGAAGAGTTTGGACCGTATCATCATTCTGCAAATATCACTAGAAAAGTAATTTCGCCGCAAGATCGGCATCAGGCAGAAATCTTCTTGAATAAACCGCAATCTTGGATTAATGAATTGAGATCGTTTTTTGGGCCAAGCTTGGCATCTCGCGGCGTCAAAGGTTCTCGACCCGCCAAACTCATTCCAGATCGCCGATACCCAAATTGCCGATATAGGGACGCACGACACTCTAAGTCCCAGTGCCGCAAAGCGGGCACTACTTTATCGGAATCACGCCGGGAACGAGACTTCGAGGCACGAGAATGTCTGGCCGAACTACCCATTCCATCGCGCATTTCGAGGCGCCCTTCATGCTTGGCGGCCTGGAGGGAAAGTTGCCGGCCGGCGACTACGACATCGACCACGATGAGGAGCTTATCGATGGCATGTCATGGCTTGCCTGGCGCCGTGTCGCCACCTTCATCCATCTGCCGGCGAGAACGGTGAAAAGCCAGACCAGCCAATTGGTCGCCATCGACCTCGCCGAACTCGAAACCGCGCTGAGGCGCGACCAGGAGAATGCCGCATGATCCGCTTCCAGCAGAACGCGCGCCCGCGCACCGACACGCCCGCGCATCTTTTCGCAATCGGCCAGACCGTTCGCATGAAGAGCCGCACCGGCCTTGTCCAGAAGACCGCGGAGCTGTTCCAGATCAAGAGCAAGCTGCCGGTCAAGGACGGCTCGCCGCAATACCGCATCCGCAGCGACGAGGAGACCCATGAGCGGGTCACCACGGAAGATAATCTCGAAGTGGCCGACAATCCGAGCGCCTAGGCCCTCGTCGACCGCCACCACCACGTTCATCAATCACGAGGACCAAGAAATGGCCAAGGGTCAACAGCGCAGCAACCGCGAGACACGCAAGCCCAAGAAAGACAAGGCGGCGGCAAAGCCGGCCTCGCCCTTCGGCTCGGCCGTCAAGCAGGCGGAAGCCGGTTTGAAGCCGAAGTCCAAGGGCTAGCGCTCCGAAGCGCCGCGCGCGCCTCACCATGCTTGTGCACCTAAGCGGCTTTGGTGCACCCGCAGGACTGCGTCGCCGCAACACGGAGGCGTGTTTGAACTTCGTTGTCGAGTTCTATCGATCGCGCGACGCCGACGAAGCGATCCTCGACAGGGTATCACTCGAGGCGCCGAACCTGCGCGCCGCCCTGCAGGGCGCCACTGAGCTGTTCCGCTCGCTGGCGATGCCGCAGATCCCGGACCGCCTGCGCATTTCCGACGAAGACGGCAGCGAGCTCTATGCCGGCCCGGCCGATGGAGCGTATCCAGCGGACGGATGAGCAACACTGCATTCATTCAGCCACTAGCGGTTCTGCTTTTGATAGAATCGCCGAACCGCTCTAAGTATTTGTTCTTACGCAATTCCCCAGGGAAAGCGCTACGCGCTTTTCCCGGGAAAACCGCCACGCACCTTTTCCTGGAATTGCTCTAGCGGATCCAATTAAAGATCACGTAACGTCAAAAGCCATATAAGGTCCGCTGGAACCGGGCCCGATCACGGTTGGCTGCCCGGCAGGCCGCGCACGAAATCGTCGCTCGCAGCCAAAGGCAGGGAGGCGCACATGGACAGGCCGCGCATCATCGTGACTGCGGTGGTGTTGGCCTTGCTCGGCGCCATCGTGCCTATCGCGGCGATGTTCCACTTTTCATGGGTTCTGGCGGTTCAAGAAGAACATCAACGGCTGGATCTGTTCGCCAACCGCGCGATCGCCAGGGCCAGCATATCGCTCAAGGATGCAACCGACTCATTGCGTGAGATCGACCGGTTCACCGGCGACCGCTGTTCGGTGGGCCACATTGCCCGCATGCGGCAGCTCACCATCAACACCCGCTCGATCGAAGAGATGGGCTATTTCGAAACCGGACTGCTCAAATGCACATCCTGGGGCTCGACCGAAGGACGCGTTGCGCAAGCCGCACCGGATTTCACCACCGCAGACGGCGTTGCCGTCACTGCCCGGATACAGCCCCTGGCCGACCAGGGCCATCCGCTGATGGCCCTGCACTACAAGCACCATAATGTCCTTGTCGATCCTCTGCGCTTTGTCGACATTGTCGTCGATCCCGACATTCAGCTTGCCCTCGCGACCGACACCGGCGTCCTGCTCAGCGCGTTGAACGGGCCTGATCCCGCCCGCATCGCCAAGATCATCGCCACCCCGGGCAAAGGCCTGGATGACGGCCATCTGTTTGCCACGGCGCGCGGGACGGACTGGATCGCCGTCGCCACCGAACCGGAAAGCCAGATCGTGGACAGCGTGCGCAGGCGGCAATTGCTGTTGCTTCCTCTCGGCGTTTTCATTGCCGCCTTCATCATCGGCATGGTTGCCTGGTTGTCGCGGCGGCGGCTGTCGCCGCTGGGAGAATTGCAGATTGCCGTTCGCAAGCACGAGTTCATCGTCCACTATCAGCCGATCGTCGAGCTCAGGACCGGCAATTGCGTGGGGGCCGAAGCGCTGGTGCGCTGGAGACGGCCCGACGGCTCGCTGGTCCGGCCCGATCTTTTCATCCCGCTGGCCGAAGAGAGCGGCCTGATCGCGGCAATCACCGATCAGGTCATAGCCCTTGTCGTTTTGGACCTGAAAAAGCTTCTTGTCGCCAATCCTTCCCTCCACATCGCGATCAATCTCAGCCCGGCCGACGTCAGAACGGCAAGGGTCCTTCCGGTCATCGAAAAGGCCCTGCAGCACACCGGAATTCAGCCTCGGCAGATCTGGCTGGAGGCGACGGAGCGCGGTTTCGTCGACGTCGATTCAGCGCGCTCGACCGTCATTCGCGCCCGCGAGCTTGGCCACGCGGTCGCAATCGACGACTTCGGCACAGGCTATTCCAGCCTGTCCCACCTCGAAGGCCTACCGCTCGATGCGCTGAAGATCGACAAATCGTTCATCGACACGATTGCCACGGATTCCGCCACCAGTTCCGTAACGCCGCATATCATCGACATGGCCAAGACGCTGAAGCTGAAGATCATTGCCGAGGGCGTGGAGACGCAGGCACAGGCCGACTATCTGATGGAACGCGACGTCGACTATGGTCAGGGCTGGCTGTTTGCCAAACCCATGCCCGCGGCCGAGTTCATCGCCTATTGCCGCAAGGCGAGGCTGTCGGCGTAGAGGCAAGTGGCTGCCCTTCGCCCGCCTATGTCCAGTTGATAGATGGCCCCTCCCCGTCGCCGGACGGGGAGGAAACCAGCCCTTAGCAGGGACCGTCGTCGACGATGCGATAATCGGCGGCGCGGGCCTCGCATGCGTTGGGGAAGGTGCGCAGGTCGCCACGGCGGCGTGCACAGACAGGGGCATACTCGCGGGTGCAGAATGTCTGCTCCTCATCACCACCGCCACCGCCGCCGCCGTCACGGCACTGGCCGTCGCGGATGATGCGATACCCGGCTCGCTCGGCAAGGCAGGCATTGGCGAAGGTCTGGCGGTCGCCGCCACGCCGGGCGCAGACCGGATCATATTGCTTGGTGCAGAATTGCGGCCCGGGCCTTGGCGGACGGTACCCCGGTCCTTCGTCCACCACCACCGCGGTACAGGCCGCAAGAACTGCCGACAGCAACAGGATGGCAAAACCCTGCCGCGAGAAGATTGCCGCAAGAAATTTCATGACTATACCTCCCTCAAAGCCCCGCTCCAATGCATGTCGCCCAAAGCATGCCCACGGGCCTGATCCGAGGGTGCGCAGCGGTTTGGGATAACGACATGCACAAGAAAATGCAAAACGCGCTCTACTCCAAGCCGATCCTCGCCATTCCACCGCCAAATGCAACCCCTGTTTGCAAGCTCTCTGCCCGCTGGACCATGCGTGGGCGGGCACTGGCCGATGACCGGACGAGCACCCCAGCCTATCGGTGCCATGCGTCGGAATGCGCCCGACGGGAGGCCCGCGGGCGCTACCTTGCAACGATCACCTTTCCGTGCGATAAATTTCGTGTTCGGGCATTTGCGACCCGGAGAGCGGAACGTTTTGGACGACCTTTCCCCGATACTGTGAATCTCTGACGGCCCCGTTTTTCGGCGGGGGGTTTTGACCATGCGCCAATGCATGACTGCCGAAGCAACCACCGGGACTTGCCCACGGCGTCAGGCGGCGGGCAAACCACAAGACTGACACGGGTGAAGGAGTTTCCCCAATGGCCCAGACCGGCACCGTTAAGTTCTTCAACGCAACCAAAGGCTTCGGCTTCATCACGCCAGATGACGGCGCCAAGGACGTGTTCGTCCACATCTCCGCGATCGAGGCTTCGGGCCTGCGCACGCTCGTTGATGGCCAGAAGGTCACCTTCGATGTCGAGCCGGACCGGATGGGCAAGGGGCCGAAGGCGGTCAATCTCCGCGCCGACTGAACCGTCGCGCGCACGTCCGCTCGGACGTGCTCAGGACTGTGCCTGAGGTCTCCACAGGCCTTGTGCCGGCTTTCAGCGCCGGATCCGAGTTTTCGAAGGCGCGGCGGTTTTCGTCGCGCCTTTTTTCGTGCCCGGGTGGGCAAGCCAATGCGCGCAAAACTTTCTCTTGCCGATGACGCTAAAATAAACGACAAATTTCCACTCGGGCATTTGCCGGCCCGAGACTGGACTTGATGGGATCAAAGGAGCTTCCCATGCCGCAGACCGGCACCGTCAAATTCTTCAATCATGCCAAAGGCTTCGGCTTCATCACGCCGGATGATGGCGCGAAGGATGTCTTCGTCCACATTTCGGCCGTGCAGGCGTCGGGTCTTCCCGGTCTTGAGGATGGGCAGAAGGTAACATTCGACACCGAGCCGGACAAGCGCGGCAAGGGTCCGAAAGCCGTCAACCTGTCGATCGGCTGAGCCGGGATCGAGACAGCATCGGACGGATTCCGCAGGGCAAGTCCGCTCCTTGTTGAGCGTGCGATATTTGTGGCTCGCGCCAAGCCTGATCGATGAATGTCGACTGGTCCCAGCCCGCCAATTTCGTTCAGCCCCCGTTCAGCCACGGTCGCCTACTAGTCTTCGATAAGCCGGACCGCATCCCCAAATTACCCGGGCCGGCACGAAGGAGACCGAGATGAACCGAATTTTCAAGACCACCATCCTGTCCGCCGCGATTGTCGCGACCACGCTCGCGACCTTGCCCGCGGCCAGCGCCGGCGACTGGCGCCACCGGCACCACCATCGTGGCAATGGCAATGGCGACGCGATCGCGGCAGGCGTCCTTGGCCTCGCGGCCGGCGCCCTGATCGTTGGTGCGCTCAACAACCCGCAGCCCAGCTATTACGATCCCGGGTATGATGATTATGGGCGTTATCCACGGCCAGCCCCGGTGCGCCGCTACTACGCGGAACCGCGGGTCGCCTATAATGATGGTTACGCCGAGCCATGGACCCGTGGCTGGTATGAATATTGTTCGGATCGCTATCGCTCGTTCAACTCCCGGACCGGCACGTTCACCGGCTATGACGGCGAACAGCATTTCTGCACCGCCAACTAATACATGTCGCCCAAAAGCATGCGCACGGGCCTGACCCCAGGGGGCATAGCGGTTTTGGGATAACGACATGCACAAAGACAAAGGCCTTAAAGCGCAAAGCGCTTTAAGGCCTCCCCAGCCCTAAAAAAGCGCTGTCCGCATGGCCAGCGCTTTTTTGTTGTCGGCATGCGCAAGACAAGGGCCTGACGCGCATCGCATGAGGCGCCTCAGATGCGACGCGCTTTAAATCAGGAATGGATTGCTCTGGCGCTCCTCACCGAAGCGACCGCCGGGACCATGGCCGCAGATGAAGCCGACGTCGTCGCCGAGTGGCAAAAGCTTGTCCTTGATCGACGCGATCAGCGCGGCGTGGTCGCCGCCCGGCAGGTCGGTGCGCCCGACAGACCCACGGAACAGCACGTCGCCAACATGGGCGAACTTCGCAGCGCGATTGTAGTAGACGACATGGCCGGGCGCGTGACCCGGGCAATGAAAGACCTCGAACGCGTGCTGGCCGAACGAGACGGTATCGCCTTCGCTGAGAAAGCGGTCGGGCATGCAATTGCGCACCGGATCGGTGATGCCGTAGAGTTTTGCCTGGTTCTCGAGGTTGGCAAGCAATGGACGGTCGGCCTCATGCGGGCCGATGATCTGGACGCCGAGCGCCTCCTTCAGCTCCATGGCGCCGCCGGCATGGTCGATATGACCATGCGTGATCCAGATCGCGCCGGCGTTGATCGCGTTATCCTTTAGCACCGCCAGCACCTTGTCGATGTCGCCGCCCGGATCGACGACGACGCCTTGTCTGTCGTCCATGTCGAAGAGGATGGTGCAGTTTTGCTGGAAGGCCGTGACCGGCACGATACTGGCATTGAGCTGACCCATGATCGTCCTTTCGCTGTGTCGCCCCTGATGTAGAGACACATGCAAACGGCGTCCACCGTTGGCACGGACACAAAAGAAATGGGCGGCCGAAGCCGCCCATGCGAAAGCCCGAAACCGCCAAGCTTACTTCTTCATCGCATTCATGACCGCGCCGATGATGGCCGTCAGAATGGCGCCACCACCGGCACCGCCGACGATGTTTTGCAGATTCAGCGCGCTGCCCAATCCGCTAGTTGCCGCTGCGGCTGCAGCCGGATCGATCGTACCGCCGCCGAGCAGGCTGCCGAGGATCGCCGCGCCGCCGACGCCGCCAACGGCGCCGCCCAGAATTTTGGGAAGCTGACCCATTGCCGCTGTCTTGATCGCCGCGCCAACCGCCTGACCACCGATGATACCCGTAATCACCTGAATAATGATCGGAAGAAGCGTGTTCATGTCCATGTTACCAGTCCCTCCATAGCTGCCAGCCTCCCGGGCCGACACCATCATGAGACGCCGAATTGGACGAAAGTCAAATGCAGAAGTGCTTAAATAAAAGGGGCAGCCCGAAAACTGCCCCTACTTGTTAAAAAAGCTGTGACTTTCGTTATTCTGCGGCGATCGCATGCTTGGGTTGAACGGCCGCAGAATAGTCGTTCATCAGAGTCTTGGCGATTTCACCCACCTCGAATCGGTATTGACCGATCTCTGAAACGGGCGTCACCTCGGCCGCGGTCCCGGTGAGGAAGCACTGCTGGAAGCCTTCGAGCTCTTCCGGCATAATGGTGCGCTCGATCACCTCAAAGCCGCGATCCTTGGCAAGACCAATGACTGTACGGCGGGTGATGCCGTCGAGGAAGCAGTCGGGGGTGGGTGTGTGGATCTTGCCGTCCTTGACGAAGAAGATATTGGCGCCGGTCGCTTCCGCAACCTGGCCGCGCCAGTCGAGCATCATGGCGTCGGCATAGCCCTTGGCTTCGGCGGCATGCTTGGACATGGTGCAGATCATGTAGAGGCCGGCAGCCTTCGATTTCGACGGCGCAGTGCGCGGATCGGGGCGGCGCCATTCGGCCAGATCGAGACGGATGCCCTTCAGCTTCTGTGCCGGATCGAAATAGCTCGGCCACTGCCAGATGGCGATGGCGCAGTTGATCCGGCTGTTTTGCGCCGAAACGCCCATTTGTTCGCTGCCGCGCCAGGCGATCGGCCGGACATAGGCATCCTGAAAGCCCTGCTTCTTCAACAGCGTGCGGCAGGCGTCGTCGATCTCGGCAACCGAATAGGGAATCTTGAAGCCGAGCAGGCGTGCCGATTCATGCAGGCGCTCGCTGTGGTCGGTCAGTTTGAAAATCTCGCCGCCATAGGCGCGCTCGCCCTCGAACACCGCGCTGGCGTAGTGCAGGCCATGGGTCAACACGTGGATCTTGGCGTCGGCCCATTTGACGAACTCGCCGTTCATCCAGATAAAGCCGTCCATTTGGTCAAAGGGAACGGATGCCATGGTAACCTCCCGCGGGCGGCCGCCCGCACATCGTTGTGTCGTTGCGCGTTTCTTATCAGCCGCACCGGGCGGCCGGTATCTCGAAGCGTAGGCGGATATATAAGGTCTGGCAAACACAGGAAGTTCCGGAAAAACGGCTTTCCCTTGCCTTTTCGTTCGCAATCCGCCGAAAAGCTTGTCAAAAATTACCATTGCCGGGAAATTACGTCAATAGTACTGACATAATTTCCCTTTCGCACGGAGAAAAGATGACGGATCGCAGCCACCCAGCCGGAAAACCGATCAGGACGGCGGTCACCGACGAGGACGGCATCGACTTTGCCATCATCGAATTGTTCTTCTTCGCCTATCGCGATTTTACCTCCGATCCGGACCAGATCCTGTCCGATTATGGCTTCGG
This sequence comes from Mesorhizobium sp. M6A.T.Cr.TU.017.01.1.1, assembly GCF_004023115.1. NCBI lineage: Bacteria > Pseudomonadati > Pseudomonadota > Alphaproteobacteria > Hyphomicrobiales > Phyllobacteriaceae > Mesorhizobium > Mesorhizobium sp. M6A.T.Cr.TU.017.01.1.1. The sequence goes on along the minus strand of NZ_RZTA01000114.1, from coordinate 7,964 downwards.
CCGCGCCCATCACCGGGTTCTGCATTTCGTCAATCGCAGGCCGGGCCTGACGGTCGCCGAACTCCTCGACGTGCTGAAGATCACCAAGCAGAGCCTGGCACGCGTGCTCAAGCAACTGATCGACACCGATCATGTCGTCCAGTTGCAGGGCCCGCGCGACCGCCGCCAGCGCGAACTCTATCCGACGGCCAAGGGCCGCGCCTTGGCGCTGGCGCTGGCACGGCCACAGTCGCGCCGCATCCATGCTGCATTGGAAGATTTCGGAGCCACCGAACGCGCCTTGATCGAACGCTTCCTGGAAGCGATGGTCAATCCGGAACTAAGGGCGCAGATCGACATTGTGCCCGCAAAAATGTCAGGGAAAAGCCATGGAGACCATTGAAAGGGTTGATCAACCGGCAGCACCGGATGATGATGCGCCGCATCTGCTGGTGATCGATGACGATACCCGTATCCGCAATCTTCTCAAACAATATCTGACCGAAAACGGCTTTCGCGTCACCGTTGCCGGAAATTCCGGCGAAGCGCGGCGCAAGCTCGCCGGCCTCGATTTCGACCTGCTCGTGCTCGATATCATGATGCCGGGCGAAACCGGCGTCGACCTCGCCAAGGCGTTGCGGGCGACCAAGAACGTGCCGATCCTGATGCTTACCGCGCTTTCCGAGACCGACAGCCGGATCACCGGGCTCGAGGCCGGCGCCGACGACTATCTGCCGAAGCCTTTCGATCCCCGCGAATTGATCCTGCGCATCAACAACATCCTGCGCCGCGGCGGTCCGGCAACGACGCCCAAGGTCGAGCAACTGGTCTTCGGCCCTTACACCTTCCAGATCGCCAGGCGGGAGCTCAAGCGCGGCGGCGAGGCTCTGAAGCTGACGGACCGCGAGCAGGAGATCCTGGCGATCTTCGCGGCGCGGGCCGGCGAAACGATACCGCGCCATGAACTTGTCGGCGACGAGTCCGAAGTCGGCGAGCGCACCATCGACGTCCAGATCAACAGGCTGCGCCGCAAGATCGAACGCGATCCGTCCAACCCGGTCTGGCTGCAGACCGTGCGTGGTATTGGGTATCGGCTCAGCGTGGAATAGACTGCCGCAATGCATGTCGCCGAAAAGTGCGAAGCGGTTTTGGGACGACGACATGCATAAAGTCGAAAATTGCAAGCGCAGCACTGCGCTTGCGGGTCCCTTGTTGAGCTGCAGATGGGCAAAAAGGGCGAATGGCGACCACGCAACTGGAACGGCCGGAAGATAGCGGCTTGAGCGCTCGCGCCAGGCGGGCGCTGAAGGCGGTGCCGCTTGCCTGGAAACGGTTCTGGCGCCTCGTTTCGCTTTACATGCCGAAGCGGCTCTATGCCCGCTCGCTGATCATCGTCATCGCACCGATGATCCTGCTGCAATCGGTCCTCGCCTTTGTCTTCATGGAACGCCACTGGCAGACTGTGACGCAGCGCCTGTCGCAGGCCACGGTCCGCGACATTGCCGCGATCGTCGACCTGGTTGAAACCTATCCGAACGACGCCGACTACGCCAATATCATCCGCATCGCGCAGGATCGCATGCAGCTGAAGATCGACTTGCTTCCGCCCGATCCGCTGCCAGCGCCCGGTCCAAAGCCGTTCTTCTCGATCCTCGACGAAATTCTCTCGTCCGAGATCACCCATCAGATCAACCGGCCGTTCTGGATCGACACGGTCGGCAATTCCAATATCATCGAGGTCCGCGTCCAGCTCGAGGGCAAGGTGCTGCGCGCCTTCGTGCGCCGCAGCCAGGCCTATGCCTCGAACACGCACATTTTCCTGATCTGGATGGTCGGCACCTCGCTGGTGCTGCTGATGATCGCCATCCCTTTCCTGCGCAACCAGATCCGGCCGATCCTGACGCTGGCCGAGGCCGCCGAAAGTTTCGGCAAGGGCCGGCCGATGCCGCGCGATTTCCGTCCGCGCGGCGCCGAGGAGGTCCGCCGCGCCGGCTTTGCCTTCATCCAGATGCGCGAACGCATCGAACGCCAGCTCGAACAGCGCACCGCTATGCTGACCGGCGTCAGCCACGATTTGAGAACCATCCTCACTCGCTTCAAGCTGCAGCTTGCGCTGACCGGGACCAAGGCCGACACCGAGGCGCTCGGCCAGGACATCGATGACATGCAGTCTATGCTGGAAGGCTATCTCGCCTTTGCTCGCGGCGAGGCAACGGAAGACGCCGGCCGTTTCAATCTTGAAGCGTATTTCGAAAAGCTGGGCGAGGAGGCCACGCTGCGCAAGCGCAAACTGTCGACCGCGCTCGCCGGCGATCCAAATGTGCATGTGCGGCCCCACGCCTTTGCCCGGCTGTTGTCCAATATCGTCGGCAACGCCTTCCGTTACGCCAAGACGGTTGAAATCAACGCCAACCATGGCCGCGGCTCGCTGCTCGTCACCATCGACGACGACGGTCCGGGCATTCCGCCCGAAAAGCGCGAGGACGTGTTCAAGCCTTTCGTGCGGCTTGACGAGGCCCGCAACCTCGACGCCAGCGGCACCGGCCTTGGCCTTGCCATCGCACGCGACATAGCCCGCAGCCATGGCGGCGATATCATGCTGGACAAGAGCCCGCTCGGCGGCTTGCGCGCCGTCATCAAGGTTCCGGCCTGATTAGAGCGACGTGCGTCCAGTTGGACGCACAAAGTACGCTCTAACGCTTTGAACCTACGCACCGTGCTTTCCGAACCGAAGGTCAGCGCAGCAAAAATCGAATTCGATTTTCGGGACGACGCGCTGCTTTTCTGGCAGCTGCGGACGACCGCCGGTTTGCGCCTTCATCGGCCCGTCATGAAACCATGCTGAAGAGCGCGCATGAAGCGTGCGATCCTGATTGATTCGGCCTTGCGGCCTCGCATCAAGGAAACCGACGACATTTCAAGCAAAGGGCTGCTATGCGCATCCTGATGGTCACCGACGCCTGGCGCCCGCAAGTCAACGGCGTCGTCCACACGCTGGAACGGCTTTCGGAAACCCTGAAAGCCTTCGACGTCGAGACGGACTTCCTGACCCCGAACATCTTTCGCACCTTGCCCCTGCCGACCTATCCGGACATCCGGCTGGCGCTGACGACGCCGGGCCATGTCGCGCGCCTGATCGAAGTGCGCAATGCCGATCATATCCATATCGTCACCGAAGGCCCGCTCGGCATCATGGCGCGGCGCTATTGTCGCAAGGCAGGCCGGCCGTTCACGACGAGCTATCACACGCGCTTCCCGGAATATCTTAGCGCGCGGCTGCCTATACCGGAGGCCTGGGCCTACCGCTGGCTTCGCGATTTCCACAATTCCGGACAGGGCACGCTGGTCGCCACCCAGTCGCTGGCGGACGATCTGTCGGCGCGCGGCTTCACCAAGCTGAGGCCGTGGACGCGCGGCGTCGACACCGACCATTTCCGGCCGGACAAGAGGAAGGATCTGGGGCTCAAGGGACCGATCTTCCTCTGCGTCGGCCGCGTCGCGATCGAAAAGAACCTAGCCGCCTTCCTCGATCTCGACCTGCCCGGCAGCAAGGTGATCGTCGGCGAGGGGCCGGAGTTGGCCAGGCTCAAGGCCAGATACCCCGCTGCCCATTTCCTTGGCCACCGCCCGAATGACGAACTGGCCGAGATCTACGCCTCGGCCGATGTCTTCGTCTTCCCCAGCCGCACCGACACATTCGGCAATGTCATCATCGAGGCGCTGGCCAGCGGCACGCCGGTCGCAGCCTATCCGGTGACGGGGCCAATCGACATTGTCGGCGACGGGGTTGGCGGAGCGGTGTCGAATGATTTGCGTGAGGCAGCGCTCGCCGCGCTCCACGTCGACCGCGCTGAGGCGCGCGAACGGGCAATGCGCTATAGCTGGAAAGCCTGCGCGGAAATGTTTCTGGAGACGGTTGAAGAGGCGCTGGGCACCACGCGCAAACTGACACCACCTTTCGTCATCCACGGGCGAAGCGGCGGCGAAGCCGACGCGCAGACCCGAGGATCCATGCCGTGACCTGCGAGCGACCCCTTCGGTGAAGAACTTGTTGGGTTGAGGCGACGAGCCGCACTTGCCCCACAGGAGCGGCCAGAACAACGCGATTCTGGACCGTCCTACTCTTCGACCACTGCTACGGCATGGATTCTCGGGGTTGCGCGTCCGCTTCGCCCGTGGATGACGAAGCTAAAATAATCGGCCGCCATCCGGCACCTTGCGTTCGATCGCGCCAAGCACGACGGCGCCCTCCTCGTCGGGAAAGCCAAGCGTCAGCACTTCCGACATGAAGGGGCCGATCTGCCGCGGCGCAAAATTGACCACCGCGAAGACCTGCCGGCCGACCAGCGTCTCGGGCGCATAATATTTGGTGATCTGCGCCGACGATTTCTTCACACCGATGTCAGCGCCGAAATCGATCTTCAGCTTGATCGCCGGCTTTCGCGCCTCGGGAAACGGCTCGGCTTCGATAATCGTGCCGGCGCGGATATCGACACGGTCGAAATCGGCGAAGCTGATCTCGGGCTTGCGCTGGCTGCTCGAGCTCATTGATGGTCAGGACCTGGCTCAGGCGTTTCCATAGGTCTCGAACAGGACGCCGGCCAGCGCCTCCTTGGCCGAGGTTCCCGACCAGACGACGAACTGGAACGCCTGGAAATAGCATTCGCAGGCTTCCAGCGCCGACGACAACAGCACCTCGACCTGCTGGCTCGACGGCTCGACCCCACCGGCAAGCAGCAGCGACTGGCGGAACATGATCGCGCCTTCCTGTTCCCAGAGGTCGAAATGGCCGAACAGCATCTGCTCGTTGATCAGCGAAAGCAGCCGCATCACTTCGAGCGCGCGCGCCTCCGGCACCTTGATGTCGAAAGCGCAGGCCAGATGCAGCGCCTCGAAATCCTCCATCCAGGAAAATGAGACGTGGTAGTCGGTCCAGCTTCCGGCAACCGAAATCGAAATCTCGTCGTCGCCGGCCCGTTCGAAGGACCAGTCGTTGTTGTGGGCCACCTGCTCGATAACATCCACCGGATGAATTTCGCGAGAGAGGTCGAGTTCGAGAAGTTCCATGGAATGCTTCCTGTCGTTCCTTCGCAACGGCCCGAAAATCGGTTCGATTTTCGGAAAGCACGATGCGAACGTTCAAAGTTCTAGAGCGTACTTTGTGCGTCCAAGTGGACGCACGTCGCTCTAGTGAGCGCCACACGCTCCGCGGGCACACACAACGAACAATCTTGTCTAGAACTCGGACGGCCGGGACTTCGTCAACGCAAAGACCCCAGACCGGACCCCACCGCCCGGCGCATGACCCTGCTTCGAATCATGCAACAAATTCAGTCTATTGATCGGGAGTCGCGTGACCAGCCCAATTTTTCGCACTGCGTCATTCGCATGTGGAAAGCCTCTGTCACGAAGATTCACGCAATGCCGGTAAGCGATTCACGACAAAGCGCTTTTTGCGATTGTGCTTTGTGGAAAAGTTTAACGATTATTTTTTTGATCTGGGCTTTGCCGCAGCCGCAGGCGCGGCCTGCCCGGTCAATTCGGTGAGCTTTGCCTCAAGCGCTTCGAGGCGCGCAGCAAGGCGGGTGTTTTCTTCCCTGGCCTTCGCCGCCATATCGCGTGCGGCCTCGAATTCTTCGCGCTGCACCAGGTCCATCGAGTTGAGAACGCGCTCGGCCTGCCCCTTGAAAGCGGTTTCTACTTCGCGCCGCACCCCTTGCGCGGCACCCGCGGCGTCGGTCATCAGCTTGGCGAATTCATCGAGAATGCGGTTCGGTCCGGTCGACATGGCAAATCCTCGCTTGGTCGATTTGACGTAGTGGCGCGCGACCCGGAATGCAAGCATCCACGTCGCCTTGACCCCGCCAAAACCCTGCCGCATGGTCCGCGCCCGAACGTGATCCGCAACCGGGAGATCCTGTTGAGCGAGTATCTTATGCTGCCGCTGGCGGCCCTGCCCTTCCCCAACATTGACCCGGTCATCGTCCAGATCGGACCGCTGGCGGTGCATTGGTATGGCGTCGGCTACATCGTCGGCATTCTCTTCGCCTGGTGGTATGCCAAGCGGCTCGTCACCAATGCAAGGCTCTGGCCCGACGGCACCGTGCCTATGAAGCCTGAGGATCTCGACGACTTCATCGTATGGGCGGCCATCGGCGTGGTGCTTGGCGGACGCACTGGCTACGTGCTGTTTTACGACCTGCCACGCTACATCGCCCACCCGCTCGATATACTCGCCGTCTGGCAAGGCGGCATGTCGTTCCATGGCGGCCTGCTCGGCGTCATTCTCGCCATGACGCTGTTTTCCTGGTCGCGCGGCATCCGCACATGGTCGCTGTTCGACGTGGTTGCAGCTGGCGTGCCGGTCGGCCTTGGCCTCGTTCGCATGGCGAATTTCATCAACTCCGAACTCTGGGGCAGGCCGACCGATGTTCCATGGGCGGTCGAATTTCCCAATGGCGGCCCATTTGCACGCCATCCGAGCCAGATCTACGAGGCGCTGCTCGAGGGCCTGGTGCTGTTCCTGATCCTGCGCTTCCTCACCCATTCCAGGCTCAAGCTAAAGACGCCGCGCTTCGTCGGCGGCGCCTTCATTTGCGGCTACGGTCTCTCGCGCATCGTCGTCGAATTCTTCCGCGAGCCCGATCAGCAGCTCGGCTATCTCCTCGGCACCGGCTGGCTGACCATGGGCATGGTGCTGTCGCTACCAATGGTGCTTGCCGGCGTCTGGGCGATGGCGACTGCAAAGCCGGTAACACAGCCCCAGCCGGTATGACCCGGCTGAAAACCCGCATCGTCGAGCTGATCGGTGCGGCGGGACCGATCCCGGTCAACCAATACATGGCGCTTTGCCTGTTCGATCCGCAGGACGGCTACTATACGACGCGCGAACCGTTCGGGGCTGCCGGCGACTTCGTCACCGCGCCGGAGATCAGCCAGATGTTCGGCGAGTTGGTCGCTGTCTGGCTCTACGAAGCCTGGCTGGCGACCGGCCGGCCGATGCCGGTCACCATCGCCGAGATCGGTCCTGGCCGCGGCACGCTGATGAAGGACATGCTGCGCACGCTTTCGCGGCTCGATCCGGCGCTGACCGCCGGCGCATCCTTCGCCATGGTCGAGACCAGCCCGCGGCTGATAGATGTCCAAAAGCAAACGCTTGCCGCCACGCCGGCCACGATCGGTTGGCACGAAAGCACGGGCACGCTGCCGCAGACCCCGCTTTTCATCGTCGGCAACGAATTGTTTGACGCTGTGCCCATCCGACAGTTCGTCCGCGCCGGAACAGGCTGGCGCGAACGGATGATCGGCCTCGACGGCGCGGACGAATTGCACTTCTTCGCCGGCGCCGGCTCGGTCGATCCGACGCTGTTGCCGAACGACGCCGAAAATGCGCCACAGGGCGCGATTGTCGAGGTCGCGCCGGCCCGAGCCGCGCTGATGGCGACCATCGCTGAGCGATTGGCCGAGCTCGGTGGCGCTGGCCTATTCCTCGACTATGGCTATCTCCGGCCAGGGATCGGCGACACGTTGCAGGCCTTGCGCAAGCACGATCACGAAGATGTGCTGGCCAATCCGGGCGAAGCCGATCTCACCGCCCATGTCGATTTCGCCGCCCTTGCCGCGATTGTGCGGGCGCACGGCCTCGATGCCCATCTCTCCACGCAAGGCGAATTCCTGGTGGAAATGGGCCTTCTCGAACGCGCCGGCCAACTCGGCGCCAATGCCGATGAGGCGGCTCGCGAAAAGATTGCAGGCGAGGTCGAGCGCCTCGCCGGCCCGCAAGCCATGGGTGACCTCTTCAAGGTGCTTGCCGTCCTGCCTGCCGAAATCGCCGTTCCGCCCTTTGCACCAGCGGATTGACTTTTCGCTGCCGCCTCTCCCACTCTCCCAACTTCCGACTGTCGCCCAACTTTGGACTTTCGCCCATCTTTGGACTGTAGCTTGACGAAATCGCCCACACGGACAACAACGCCGCCATGCTGAAT
>NZ_RZTA01000113.1:0-22155 GCF_004023115.1 Mesorhizobium sp. M6A.T.Cr.TU.017.01.1.1 | reverse complement strand
CATCCACGATGCGCTCCGAGGGCAGGCTTTGCGGTCCGGACATGGCGGCGAGGCAGGCGCGGATTTCACTCTTGCCGGCAGCGGCGGCATAACGGCGCAACAGCGGCCCATTGATCTCAGTCCCAAAACCGCCCGGCGCCAGAAGCGTCAGCGACGCTATCCTTTCGGGTTCGGCCAATGCCATCAGCACTGCCGCCGCTCCGCCCATAGAATGGCCGACGAGATGCACCCTCTTAATTCTGCGCGCGGCGAGGTCCGCAAGAACGGCCTTAGCGGCCGCCTTGGCCGGACCGCCACCCGGGAAATCGAGTGATAGCCCATGGCCCGGAAGATCGTAGGCCAGCGTTCGTGAACCAAACGCCAGTGTCGAAATCACCTCGTGCCAGTCGTCGTGGCAGCCGCCGAAGCCATGCAGGAAGACAACTGTCCTCGGGCCGGCGCCCCGTTCGGCAGTGTAAAGGGATGAAATCATGAAAATTTATGGTTTTTATGCGAATTGCGAATTGTGGCTGGATTGCGCCTTGTCCAAGACGATGGCCAGTAAAATTTTTGCGATCTGCCGTGCTATTTTTTAGCTGGCGTTGCCGAGCCCGGCGGCCCGCAAGGCCTCGACCAGCCGATCGGTCAGATCGGCGGGGTATCGCCTCTCGACAAAGGTCGCGCGCGGATCGGCAGCGAATTTCGGGAATTTGACAGTCATCTGGTTCACGAGTTCGTGCGCCAGTTGATCGCGGCCGGCTGCCTTCGCGCCGATCAGCCGCGCAGCCAGATAGTGCGATTTCGTCGGCGTCGCTTGCAACGCCTCGCTGGCAAGCGCGGCCTTGTTCATATCGCCCGTCATGAACTGGCCGACGAAAAGCCCGTAGTCCCACCAGGTCGGATGGGCGCTGGAGGTTTCGGCGGCGTGCGCAAGGATCGGTGTTCCCTCCCTGTACCTACCGGCGAAAATCAGCCCATAGGCGTAAGCTGCCGCCATGCTGAGATCGTAAGGGTTGAGTTCGTAGGCCTTATGCATCCAGCGGATCGATTCCTCCGAATTGCCGAGGCGGGAACTGAGATAGCCATAGGCACGGTGCGCATAAGGGCTGGTCGGCCCCATCTGCACGGCGCGACGGGCAAGCGACAGCGCCTGTTCGATCGTTGCACCGGCTGGATAGGCGTAGTGATCTGTCGCCGTCTCGAGATGCAGGGCCGCGAGTTCCGAATAGACAAGCGACGATTTCGCATCCCGATTGACCAGGTTTTCGAGACAGCGATAGGCAGCCTCATGGGTTTTGGCGCCCTGGTCGAGATAGTACTTGTCGTTGAGCAGCAGACATTCCGTCAGGCCGGTTTGAAGGCCGCTCTGTTCGATATAGTTGTAGATCGTGCCCGAGGCGGGAATGGCCGAACTCAAAATGCCGGCGACACTGTCCTCGACGGTGGTGGGTGTGCTGTCGGCGGCAGTCAAATTGCGTGACAGCAGGACCCGTCCGGTCGCCACGCTTTGAAGCTCCAGGGTGACATCGCCTGCCGTTGGTCCCGGCAAGACATCGAATACGAAACTGATTGCATCGGTGACCGGATCGGGCGGGCCGTCGGCGTCCCGACCGATGAAGTTGACCGTATCGAAGCCGCTGAGGCCGGCGCGCAGCGATGCCGCGACGCGGGCAGCCTCGGCGCTGTCGGCTTTCACTGCAATGTAGACGAGCGGAAGGGTTTCAATCGGAGCCCATGGCGCAATGCTGCCGGTTGCCACTGCGTTTTCGATCGTCGACGCGGTATCGCTTCCCGCCAGCAATGCGCCGCTTCCCTGACGAAGGATCAGCACTCCCAGCATGGCGATGACCAGAGCGATCGCCAACCAGAAGAACTGGAGATGGCGCAGCAGCGAGGGCGCCGGCTCGCGAACGACAGGGGACATCAACGATGCGGCACGAGCGGCCATACCTGGTTCTTCGAGCGATCTCGACAAGGTCGCCGCCGCCTCGGCGTGTTCCTCCGGCGCCGGCTCGAGCGGCAGGCGGATCGCGTTGAGTTCATAGGATGGAACATAGCCGCCACGCGGAATGGCGATGCGGATCGGCTCGGCAACACCCTCATTGGCGAAGTAATGCTGCAGAAGCTCGCGGAGCCTGCCCGCCTGCACCCGCACGACGGCGTCGGTCGACGGATCGAAATCGCCGTCCTTGCCGAAAACATCCATCGCGATGGAAAAGCCCTTGAGCTTGTCGGCTTCGCCTGCCTGCTCGCGCTCGACCAGATAGCGAAGCAGTTTACGCGCTCGCTCGGATCGTCCGAACGTTTCGCTGGCTAGCAATCGTTCCAACGTCTCGCGCACTGCGGGGGCGGCAGGCGTGGCATGCTGCAAGTGTCGATCCTTTCGAAGTCGGCACAGGTTAAGACGCAATCATATAGAGCCTGCACTGCCATACAAGCATGCATCCATTATGCGATCGCGTACCCCACCGGATAATTCTCCGGTGGTTAATGGTGCGAAAGACCGGAGCAAGATGATACCATCTTGGTTCATCTTGCTCCAGCTGTGAGCTTTCGACGCTTGTCTAGTCGACCTTTCGGCCGATGATGCGGTTGGCGGCGGAAACCACGGCTTCCAGCGAAGCGGCCACGATGTTGGTGTTGATGCCGGCGCCGAACAGCTTGCCGTCGGGGTGCTCCATCTCGACATAGGAGATGGCCGAGGCATTCGAGCCGCGCTGCATGGAGTGCTCCGAATAGTCGAGCACCGACATCGGCACGCCGACATGGCGCGACAGCGCGTCGACGAAGCCGTCGATCGGCCCAGTCCCGGAGCCTGATATCGTCACCTCCTTGCCGCTGTCGAGGATGACCGCCTCTACCGCACGCCGGCCCTTGGTCTCGATGTCCGGATAGGTGTGGTGGTCGAGGAACTTCAGCCGCGCGCCGGGCTGGTCGACATAGGTGTCGAGAAAGCGCTCGTAGATGCGCTTGACCGGCACCTCCTTGCCTTCGGCGTCGGTGATCGCCTGGATCGCCTGGCTGAACTCGATCTGCAGGTTGCGCGGCAGGTTGAGGCCGTAGTCCGCCTGCAGCACATAGGCTATGCCGCCCTTGCCGGACTGCGAGTTGATGCGGATGATCGCCTCGTAGTTGCGCCCGACATCGGCCGGGTCGATCGGCAGATAGGGCACTTCCCAGTACGGTGTGTTGGCCTTGCGCAACGCCTTCATGCCCTTGTTGATGGCATCCTGGTGCGAGCCGGAAAACGCCGTGTAGACGAGCTCGCCGACATAGGGATGACGCTCGGGGATCTTCAACTGGTTCGAATATTCGTAGACGTCCTTCATCCGGTTGATGTCGGAGCAATCGAGCTTGGGATCGACGCCTTGCGTGTACATGTTGAGCGCCAGCGTGACGATGTCGACATTGCCGGTGCGCTCGCCATTGCCGAACAGCGTGCCTTCGACGCGATCCGCGCCCGCCATCAGGCCGAGTTCTGTGGTGGCGATGCCGGTGCCGCGGTCGTTGTGCGGATGCAGCGAAATGAGCAGGTTCTCGCGGTTGTCGAGGTTGCGACACATCCATTCGATACGATCGGCATAGATGTTGGGTGTCGACATCTCGACCGTGGACGGCAGGTTGATGATCAGCTTGTTTTCTGCCGTCGGCTTCACGATCTCGGTGACGGCGTTGCAGATTTCCAGCGCCACTTCGAGCTCGGTGCCGGTAAAACTCTCCGGCGAATATTCGAAACGGTAGCCGCCGCCAGCCTTGGCCGCCATGTCGGTGATCATCTTGGCCGCATCAGTGGCGATCCGCCTGATGCCGGCGACGTCCTTCTCGAAGACGACGCGGCGCTGCAATTCGCTGGTCGAATTGTAGAAATGCACGATCGGGTTGGTGGCGCCCTGCAGCGCCTCGAAGGTGCGGGTGATCAGTTCCGGCCGGCACTGCACCAGCACCTGCAGCGAGACGTCGGCTGATACATTGCCCTCTTCGATGCACCAGCGGGCAAAATCGAAATCGGTCTGCGAGGCCGACGGGAAGCCGATCTCGATTTCCTTGAAGCCCATGTCGAGGAGCAGGGCGAACATGCGCGCCTTGCGCTCGTGGCCCATCGGGTCGATCAGTGCCTGATTGCCGTCGCGCAGGTCGACCGAGCACCAGATCGGCGCCTTGTCGATGACCTTCGACGGCCAAATCCGGTCGGTGAGGCCGACGGTCGGGTAAGGTTGGTATTTCCGGGCTGCCTCTGGCATGCCCCGGGCTGCCTCTGGCATGGCCTTTGCGGCACCCTTGCCCATCTCCCCACTATCTGCGTGGATTTCTTCTCGTGCGTTCATTGTCGTCTCTCCCGGCGGCTCGCGGGATCCGCCTTCAGACGGATTTGGTGCCGAGCGGCGCCTTTATCAGATGTTCATTCGCTTGATGTGACTTGCCAATTTTGAGACTGGCCAAGGAGCGTGCGCGTGAGCGGCGGTTCGACCGCCGGGCGCTCCTTCAGCGAACCCGGCGATCGCCGATAAGGCCGAGAAGCAGCAGGGTGGAAGCAAGCGCGCGCACGGTCTCGCCAGCAAAGCCGGTCTGACGGGAAGCGACGGAGGTGGCGCGGATAGTCATGGTGGTTCTCATATAGGAGCGGCCAAGGAGAGGCAAGTGGGCGGCGTCCAGTGGGCAGCGTCCTGGCGTGCTCCGCCGTCACCAAAGAGATCACGGCGTTCTGCCTGCGTGTCCAGGGCGAATGTTTCGCCGTCAACACGTGCCGAGGCATTTGTCGAAGTCGACGGTTCCGAAGACCGGAATCCGCTCGCCACGGGGGAGATCATCGACATTACCTGGCTTTATCGGCACGGGCGCGAGGCCGGCACTGCAGGACTGCGCCGGCGACGATGGACATCAAAAGCGATAGCGCAAGCTGGCGAATAGCGAGCGGCCCTCGTCGCGATAGCAATAGCCGGCCGAGCAGATGGTCCTCTGATTATCGAACAGGTTCTTGGCGTTGACCTGCAGCTTCACGCCTTCGAGGTCGGGATTGCGGTAGCCGAAATCATAGGAGAGGGAGGCGTCGACGAAGGCGCGCGCCTCGTTCTTGAAAGTGTTGGTGTCATCGCCGTAGCTGCTGCTGGCGACGCGAACGCCCGTGCCCAGCCCCAGGCCCTCCAGCGTGCCGTTCTCGAACTGGTAGTGTCCCCAGAGCGACAGGATGTGATTTGGCGTCGCCGACAGTTCCTTGCCCACGGTTCCCTCGGCGCCGCGTTCGATTTTCACGCGCAGATAGGTGTAAGAGGCGATGACGCTGAAGCCGTTGTCGAGCGAGGCATTGGCTTCCAGTTCGATGCCGCGCGAATTCAGGTCGAGCTGACGCTGCTTGTTGATACCGGTCGAGGCATCGAACACGACGCCATCCTTCTGGTCGATGTCGAACAGGGCGGCGCTGATGGTCGCGTTGTAATCCGGAATCTCGTATTTGACGCCGATTTCCTTCTGCGTCGCTTTGGTCGGGCGGGCGACGCGGGTGATGTCGCTGTTGACGTCATCATAGACGAAACCGATGTTGGGCGAGAACGACGTCGAATAGTTGACATAGGGCGTGATGCCCCATTCCGTCTGGTAGGACAGGGCAAGCCGGCCGGAGAAGGCGCTGTCATCCTGCTTGGACTTGGTGAAGTCGGCGGCGGTGGAAGTGGTGTCGACCCAGTCGTAGCGACCGCTGGCGAACAGGGTGAAATCGTTCCACTCCATCTGGTCCTGCAAATAGACGCCGACCTGGTTCATCTCCTGCCCGCCGACGTAGGGGACCGGAGCGGCCTTGATGTCGTCGATGGAAACGTAGGACAACCCGCTACCAGCATCATAGTCCGACCAGGCGTAGTCGATGCCGGCTACCGCAGTGTGCTTGACCGGCCCGGTGTCGAACTCGAACTGCGCCATGTTGTCGACGACGAAGTTCTTAATGTCCTCGGTATAGTGGCCCCAGTAGCGCTGCAGCGGCTGATCCTGGCCGATCGAATAATTGCCGCTGTATTCGATGTCCGCGTCGACAGCGTTGTAGCGCAGGTTCTGCCGAACCGTCAGCACGTCGTTGAAACGGTGCTCGAACTCGTAGCCGATGCGGCCCTGGGTCTGGTCGAAGTCGTTCCAGGCGGGATCGCCCTCGTAGACGTTCGACAGATTGCCATAGGTCGGATTGTAGAACGCAGCCGTGCCGCCGGTGACGGATTTCGAATATTCACCGAGAATAGTGAGCTTGGTGTCCTCGTCCGGCTTGAAGGTGACCGCCGGCGCCAGATAGATCTTGTCGTCGGGGTAGCCGGGCAGGTCGGTATCGCTGTTGCGGCCGAGGCTGGTGAAGCGATAGAGGATGCTGCCGTCCTCGTTCACCGGACCGGATGCGTCAAGCCCGGCCTGGAAGCGGTTATGCTCGCCCATGAGCATTTCGACTTCGCGGTACTGCTCCTCCTTGGGGCGCTTGGTGACGACGTTGACGATGCCGCCCGGACCGCTGACGCCATAAAGGGAAGATGCGGGACCTTTCAGGATGGTGACGCCTTCGATGCCGTAAGGCTCAGTCTTGAACCATGCCGAGGGCCCATTGTACTGGCGCAGCCCATCGCGAAACAGGCCATTGTAGAAGGCTTGGAAGCCACGCAGGAAGAAGGCGTCGTAACGGGTGTCGAAGCCGAAGCTGTTGGGGTTGGCGCTGGCTGTATAGCCGAGCGATTCGTTCAGCGTGCGCGGCTTCTGGTCCTCGATCTGCTTCTGCGTCACCACCGAAACGGCCTGCGGAATCCTGACGATCGGCGTGTCGGTCTTGGTGCCGATGCGGTCCTTCTTGGCGACATAGCCATCCTGCAGCAGAATCTCGTCGCTCTCGGCGTCCACCAATATTTTATCGAGAACGGTGATGTTTCCGCCGTCCTGAGCGCGAGCCGGCCCGAACTGGCTGAGCATCGCAGCGCTGCCCAGCAATGATATCCCCAAGCGCCATGTCGTCGGTCGCGTCCGCATCAACTCGTCTCCACTGTTCGGTACAGGATTGCGGTCCCGCGCTCTCAAATTTGAGTTTTGAGTCAAGTATTTTTTGCGGCTCGCGCCCAGGCTGGCCGGTGCTGTCGCCGGGTCGCAAAACTCGTCCGGTTTCGGTGAAGCCGACTACGAATACCGGGGAAGACGCGGCAGGTCCTTATTCCCTCAGACTTCGCGCCACCAGCCGCGCCAGGCTCGGTCCGATCAGCAGCACGACGAGGAAGCGGGCCGATTGCAGCGCCATGACGAAGGAGATGTCGACGTGCTGTGCGGCGGCGGCGATGATGGCCACGCTGTCCATGCCGCCGGGGCTGGTCGCCAGATAGGCGGTCAGCGGATCGATGCCGAGCACATGGCTGATCATGAAGCCGAGGCCGCCGCAGAAGGCGATGAGAATGATGATCGAGCCGACGATCTGCGGCAGCGCCCGCGTCGCGTGCCGCAGAATTGCCCTGGTGAAATTCAGGCCGATGGTCCAGCCGATCATCGTATAGCCGAGGGCGAGCAGCCAGGGCGGTAGCTGCATCGTCACGCCTAGCCCGAGATGCACCGCGGTGCCGAAAATGAAGGTGCCGAGGAAGAAGGGTGACGGCAGCCTGAGCAGCTTTCCGACGAGGCTGCCGATGAGCGCCACGCCAAGTGTCGCGGCAAAGGCCATTGGATCAATCGGCGGGAACCAGATGATGGCCGGGATCTCGATGCCCGATGTGTCGACCCACATCTTTGCGACAATCGCCGCAGTCATCGAGACGAAGATGACGCGCAGATATTGCATGAAGGCGACGAGGCGCTGGTCGGCTCCGAAGGCGCCGGCCATCAGCACCATGGCAGTGGCCGCGCCCGGCGACGAGCCCCAGACGGCGGTGCTGCCGGGCAGGATACGCCAGCGGCTGATCAGCCAGCCGAGCAGGCTGGATGCCGCGACGGTCGCCACCACGGTGCCGAGGAACAGCGGCCATTCCTTGTAGAAGACCGGGAAGATGTCGGCAGAGATCGAGCCGGCGACAAGGCAGCCGATGATCGCCTGGGCGGCGCCGAACGAAGGGCGCGGCACACGCACCGTGGCGCCGTTGGTGCCGGCCAGGATCGCCGCCAGCATCGGCCCGATCAGCAGCGCCGCCGGCAAGGCGGCGAATTCCAGCGCACCGGCAAAGAGGATCGAGAAGATCAGGAGGGCCAGCCACTGCCAGGCTTTGGGCATCCGCGCCATGCGTTCGACGGTCGGCTGGTCTGGCAGGGAATCCATTTTTCGGTCTTAGACCTGAAGCGGGGAGATGCGAACCCCGCGATGGCGAAAAATGCGTCCGCTCTCAGGCGTCAGGCGGTTTTGACGGCGGGCAGGCCGAAGCCGCCTACGGGCTGGGTCTCGACCTGGAATTCGAAGCCGGCGATGATCGGCCGCGCCTTGGCGATCGCTGCCTGGACTTCCGGCAGTTGCAGCGAAGCCTTGTGGCTTGCCTGGTCGGTCCACACCTCGGTCACCCAGATTGCGTCGGCATCGGCCGGATCGGTGGCGATGATGTAGCTCAGGCAGCCCGGCATGGAGCCGGTGCTGGCAAGCAGAACGTCCATCATTGCGTCGCGCTGGCCGCGCGTCGCCCGCATCTTGCCGATCAGACCGTACATTGCAGATTCTCCGTTGGCTTCCGCGACAAGTATGCAGGTCGCCGCTCACGGCATCAACTGGCCACCATTCACCTCGATCACCTGGCCGGTGATGTAACCGCTTAACAGAGCGGACGAGAGGAACAGATAGGCGCCGACGCAGTCCTCGGGCGTGCCGGCGCGGCCCTGTGGAATGGTAGCCACCATGCCTTTCATCTGCTCGTCGGTCGAATAGCGCTCATGGAAAGGCGTCGCGATGGTGCCCGGCGCCACCGCGTTGACGCGGATGTTGAAGCCGATCAGTTCCTTGGCCATGCCGCGCGTCACATTGGAGACGAAGGCCTTGGCCGATCCGTAAAGGCCGGCGCCGCCGCCGGCGCCATTGCGCGCGGCGATCGACGAGGTGTTGACGATGAAGCCGCCCTGGCGCTTCAGCCATGGCATCGCCTTGCGCGAGGCAGTCAGCACGGAGCGCGCGTTGAGGTCCATCACCGCGTCGTAATGCGCTTCGGTCAGCTCGGCATAAGGCACGCGGCCGAGCATGCCGCCGGCATTGTTGACGAGGCCATCGAGCCGGCCGAAGTGTTGCGCGCTGTCCTCGACGACGCGCTCGACATCGGCGGGGATCGAGAAATCGCCCTGGACGAGGAATACTTCGCCGCCGCCGTTGCGGATGGTCCCGGCCAGGTTTTCGGCAGCCGCCCGACTTGAACTGTAATGCAGCGCAACACGACATTTCTGCGCGGCATAAGCCAGTGCAAGTGCGGCCCCGATGCCTGTCGAAGCGCCGGTGATCAGCACCGCCTTGCCGGCGAGGTCGGGGACGACCAAGGTGGGGGGGCCAAGGCTGGTTGTGGTGGCTGGCACGTCTATTCCTCCGAGCGACTCTACTTACTCTTCGTAGGCCGTCGCAGTCCTCGCGTTCAAGTCCGTAGAGGCTCACGGCCGCAAATAGGCGTAGCCTTGGCGCTGCAATTCGGCGAGCTTGACGACGCCGCCGGTCTCGGCGGCATGGAAGCCATCGAGCAGATCGGTGAGCGCAACATCCATGCCGTGCATTGTGTTGGCGCAAGCATGCGGGGTCAGCCCGTCGCGAACGAGGCCGGAAAAACGGCTGGCAATGCCAGCCGACGCGCTCTTCGACTTGAAAGCGGCGAGTGCCGGTCCATGCACGACCAGCACGATGTCGACCTTGCCGCCGGTACCGTCATAGTGGTTCTTGATGTTGCCCAGCACAAAACCGACCTTGTCGAGATCGCTGAGGTGGTAGGCGACCTTTTGCCTTTCCTCTTCCACAGCCGCCGCTTCGACCTGGCGCAGCCCGAAAAGGCCGGCGGCTCCGGCAAGGCCTACGCGGAAAATATCGCGGCGTCGCATGGCTTCATCCTCCTGTGCCGGCCTCGCAAATTGCGTGGCTTCGGCCCCGATCCTAGCATAAATTGAAGCCACGTCCTGTCGGGCGAGGAGGGGCACATGACGTCGAAGACCTTTATGGGCGCCGGACTTGGTGTCGCCTTGCTTGCCGCACTTGCCGGCACGGCCCTTGCCGACGACAAGCTCACCGAACTCAGCCCGGACGGAAAGGATGCCTGTTTCGGGCGTGTCTATGACGCCGCACATCTCAAGGCGCATCCGAACCAGAAGGTGGCACGGATCTTCTTCTACTATGGCAGCTATCCGGTCAGCCATCCGAACGAGGAGCCGAATAGCGGTCCGTCCGGCTACAACGGCTTCGTGGCCACGACGGTGCGCGGCGCCAAGAAGCCCGAGTGGGTCGGCGGTTGGTGCGGCAAGGACGATCCGCAGTCGAGCGAGATCCGTTGCGGCATGGAATGCGACCGCACCATGGCCTCGCTCAACCTCGATGAAAAAGGCCGGCTGATCATCTCCGGCGTGCAGCGCAACCTTTATCTCGATGCCGGCGCCGAGGATGAACTTGGCGAAAAGGAGTTTACCAGGCAGGCACTCGGCACAGAAGACGACGGCTTTCGGCTCGACCCCATGCCGGCGCAGACCTGCAAGGCCGAATTCGCTCGCATCGATCCGATCGATCCGGCGCTGGGAGCGCCGCTGCGTGAGCGGCTGAAGCCGGACCAGCCCTTCTGCTACGGGCGCGACTACGATGCCGCGCATCTTGGCTCGCATCCCGATCAGTCTACCCGGACTATCCGGGTTTTCCGAGGCCCGATCGAGCTGGCCTCCTTCGCTATGGATGGCGATCCGGCAAGCTGGCCTGATGGTGCCGACATTGCCGTTTCCGTCACCACGCGCCACAAGGCTGCCAAGGTCACGCAGAGCTACAGTTGTGAAGGGGAAGCGGACCAGTGGCGCTGTGTGGCGAGCGCGAAGACGAGCGACTTTTCCTGCGACATCGCGGCCAGGGAGATTTATCTGCGCCGCGGCGCCAACGGCACGATGATGCTGGCCAATCCCAACAGCAGCCTGCCGATCGTCGACCTATGCTCGAAGGCGGCCGAAGGCGAGACCGCATCCGACGACAAGGTCTACCGGCTCGAGCCGATGCCGCAATCTGCCTGCACGCCTTGATTAGGGGTCCGTTTCTCGGTTTGGGGATTGGCGGGATATGACGAGGACCTGGATGCAATCAGGATCAGACCAAAACCGCCATCGTCGCGCGGGTGGCTCAAGCAACACGCAATTGCCTTTAGCGTCGACGGGTACACAGCCCAGGCCGCAGTATTGAGCAGTATTGAGATGTCCACATTGCTTGCCGTGCCTAAAAAAGAGCCGCTCGTCCTCTTCTACACGACTTTTTTCAGCAAGCCCGTCGACGTCGCGTCTATTCAATGCGATCTGCCGGGCGAATTTACCCTAGACAAGCGTAGAATTGCTGAAGCGACAGCGGTCGTCTTCCACATTCCGAACTTCCGCGAAATTGGTGACGCATGGCGATATCCGGGCCAGTACTGGATAGCCTGGTATATGGAAGCCCGCTCAAACTACAAAATCATAAAGGACCAGAAACTCATGCGGCACTTCGACTTCACGATGTCGCACGAGCGCAGCTCTGAGATTTGGTGCCCCTATTTGCCCAATTCCCGGTGGTGGGACACGGTGCGCGCAAAGCCTATAGGCGCCAAGACAGAAGCGGCTCCGGTGGTAGCCTTCCAATCGGCGCCCTTGAACTATAGCGGCCGGCTCGATCTCTTGAAGAGCCTGGCCGAACACATCAAGATAGATTCATACGGTCGGTATTTCCGCAACAGGACAGTCGAAGGCCCCGATCGCGGCCGCAAGACGAAGATCGAGACAGTCTCCCGCTACAAATTCTGCCTCGCATTGGAGAACTCGACCGAGACCGACTACGTCACCGAAAAGCTGTTCGATGCCTTCGAAGCCGGATCAGTGCCGATCTATCTGGGCACATCGAACGTGCACGAATTCGCCCCGCCCGGCTCCTACATCAACGCTGCAGACTTCAGCAGCTATGCAGTGCTGGCAGCATATCTGAAATACCTCATCGTGACGCCCAAGGCATACGAGGCATACTTTGCCTGGCGCTCGAAACCATTACCTGACGAACTCGCCCGCCTCGTGCAGGATCGCGACCCCCCGGTGTTTTATCGCCTGATGCAATTCGTGCATCAGGTGACCGACGAGCGCGGTCAGGAACGGCCCGCCGGCCGGCCGACATTGCCTTTTGGTCCGCGAGCCTACTTCAGCACGCGGCTGCGAAAGTGGAGGAAGAGAGTGCCTAGCTGAGCCTGAGTTAGGGCGGAACGAACGCAAAGCGGAGCGCAGGCCTGGGATGAGGAAGGGATGGATGTGCGACCAATCCCTAGGATGTGCGATCGTCCCTGAAAGGGACCATCGACGTTCGCCGCCTCACGCGAACGGCACGGCCGTCGTGCCCTTGGGCAGTTTTGCCTCGTCATCGGGCTCGACATGGATGGTGACACGCACCGAGGGGATTTCCGCCTTCAGCGCGTCCTCGATGCGGTCGCAAATGACGTGGCTGGCGCCCACCGACATGCCGGCATCGACGACCAGGTGGAACTCGATGAAGGTGGCGCGGCCGGCGATGCGTGTCTTGAGATCGTGAACCTCCAGCGCTCCCTTGCAATTGGCCGAGATGACGTCGCGGATGTGCATGTGCTCCTGCGTGTCGACGGCGCGGTCCATCAGTCCGTTCATCGACGAGCCGATCACGTGCCAGCCTTGCCACAGGATGTTCAGCGCCACGATGACCGCAAGTGCCGGGTCGAGAATTTGCCAGCCGGTCAGCACGGCACCGACCAGGCCAATGAACACGCCGACCGAGGTCGCCACGTCGGTCATGATGTGCCTGCCGTCGGCGACCAGAGCCGGCGACTTCTCGGCACGGCCGGCACGAATCAGCGTCCAGGCCCAGAAGGCGTTGATCACCGTCGCGACGCCGTTGATTGCGAGGCCGGTCCAGGGCTGTTCGAGCGGGGCGGGATGCTGCCAGTACCACCACACTTCGTTGAGGATCAGAAGGGCTGCCAGCACGATCAGCACGCCCTCCAGAACAGCCGAGAAATATTCGGCCTTGTGGTGGCCGAACGGATGATCCTGGTCGGCCGGCTTGAAGCTGACCTGGATCGCCCAGTAGGCGGCGGCCGAGGCAATGACGTTGACGATCGATTCCAGCGCGTCCGAATACAGCGCCACGGAACCGGTGACGTGCCAGGCCGCCAGCTTCAGGCCGAGCACGACGCAGGCGACGACGATCGACCAGAAGGCGAGGCTGGCAACCCTCTTCTTCGCCGCCGACTTGATTTCTGCTGTGGTCACTGGGGAAGAAATCCCAATACGAACCCCTCGGGCTAAGCCGCCTTTTCCCTGGCCTTGCGCGGCAGATGCGCAACGATGTTCTCGATGATGCGCATGCCGGCGTTGTGGCCGAGCGTCATGATCGATTCCGGGTGGAACTGCACCGCGGCGATCGGCTCCTTGTTGTGCTCGAAGGCCATTATGACGCCGTCCTCCGTCTCGGCGGTGACGATGAAGCCGTCGGGCAAGCGAACCGGATCGGCGAAGATCGAGTGGTAGCGGCCGACCGTCACCTCCTTGGGCAGGCCGGAAAAGATGATGCCCGGCTTCGACACGCGGATGCGCGACGGTTTGCCATGCATCGGCACGTGCAATTGCCGCAGCTCCCCGCCATAGGCTTCAGCCAGCGCCTGCAGGCCGAGGCAGACGCCGAAGATCGGCAGGTCGCGCGCGCGGGCCCGCTTGATGGTGGCGGCGCAGTCGAAATCCTTCGGCGTGCCGGGGCCAGGCGACAGCACGACCAGGTTTGGCTTCAGCCGGTCGAAGACCTCGTCCGGCACAGGCGTGCGCACCGTCGAGACATTGGCGCCGGTCTGGCGGAAATAATTGGCCAGCGTGTGGACGAAGGAGTCCTCGTGGTCGACGAGCAGGATGTTGACGCCGTCGCCGACGCGCGCGGTGGCGCGCTCGGTGTCGGCGGCATTGCCTGACTTGGCGTCGCGGATGGCGGAGATCATGGCGGATGCCTTCAATTCGGTTTCGGCTTCTTCTTCCTCGGGAATGCTGTCGAAGAGCAGCGTGGCGCCGGCGCGCACCTCGGCGATGCCGTCCTTGATGCGAATGGTGCGAAGCGTCAGGCCGGTGTTCATATCACCGTTGAAATTGACCATGCCGATCGCCCCGCCATACCAGGCGCGCGGGCTCTTCTCGTTCTGCTCGATGAAGCGCATAGCCCATAATTTCGGCGCGCCGGTGACGGTGACCGCCCAGGCATGGGACAGGAACGCGTCGAAGGCGTCCATGCCTTCGCGCAGCCGTCCCTCGATGTGGTCGACGGTGTGGATCAGCCGCGAATACATCTCGATCTGGCGGCGGCCGATGACGCGCACCGAGCCTGGGTCGCAGACCCTCGACTTGTCGTTGCGGTCGACGTCCGAGCACATGGTCAGCTCGGATTCGTCCTTCTTCGAATTGAGCAATTTCAGGATCTGCTCCGAATCGGAAATGGCGTCGTCGCCGCGCTTGATCGTGCCGGAGATCGGACAGGTCTCGACACGGCGGCCGTTGACGCGCACGAACATTTCGGGCGAGGCGCCGATCAGATATTCGCCCTCGCCGAGATTGATGAAGAAGGAATAGGGCGAGGGGTTGATGGTCTTCAGCTTGCGGGAGATGGCGGAAGGCGGCGTCTCGCAGCGCTCATAGAACATCTGGCCGGGCACCACCTCGAACAGGTCGCCGCGCTTGAAACTCTCCATCGCCTTGCGCACCAGATTGGCATATTCGCCCGGCTCATGGTCGCCGCGCGGCGGGATGCGGTCGGCGGTCTTGAACGGCTCGACGATTTCGTCGCGCGGCAATCCCCCGGTCGAAAACCCTTCGCCCGAATAGTCGTAGCGGTCGGTCCAGGCCTTGGTCGAATAGTGGTCGACGACCAGGATCTCGTCGGGCAGGAACAGCACCAGGTCGCGCTGGCTTTGCTGGCGCTCGAGCTTGTAGTCGACCGGATCGAACTGGAAGGCGAGATCGTAGCCGAAGGCCCCATAGAGGCCGAGATTGGCGTCTTCCTCCGTTTTGAACAGAGCGGTGATGGCGCGCAGCACGGTGAAGACGGAGGGAACGCGGCTGCGTTCTTCTTCGGTGAAGACACGGCCAGGCTTGGCCACATCGAGGCGGATCAGTCTCTTCGACGTCTCGGCGATCGTCACGTCGTCAAGGCCGCCGAGCGCCTTGCCTATCACCGGCAGAAGCATCTCGCCACGGCTGTTCAGCGCCTCGATGCGCATGGCGCGGCTGCGCGCCGAGATCACCAGCGGCGGATCGATGATGGCGGTGTCCCAGCGCGTGTAGCGACCGGGATATTCGTAATTCGAGGAAAACACGGCGCCGCGGCGCGCATTCAGTCCATCGATATAGCCGTCGATCGCGCCTTCATAGGGCCGGTCGTGGCGCTCGCGGGTAATCGTCACGCCACCCGCCGTGACGAAGCGCTCCGCCCCGTTCTCCAGAATTTTCGTCGTCATTGCCGTCTCCATCAGCGTCTGGGTATCAGCGTCTTGGGGCAACGGACCCGGGCATGGCTTGAAAAAACAAATGGCCGCCCGGACATTCCGTTGCGGCCACCTTCTATTTTCACGCGCACGCGTTCGAACAGGCCGCTGTCAGCGAGCCCACCACCAAACGGTCTTGATCGAGCGCATGTTCATGGCGATTCCAATAGCGGCGATTGAACGGCCGCGCAACTGGATTCAATGGAGGGCATGGAGAAGGGCATGAGCCCTCAATCCTCCAGCGTTCCCGACCTTGCATCGGCGCTCTTCCTGTCGCCGACCAGCTTCAGCAGATCTTCGCCGGCACGGATAATGCGCCGGGACCGCCGCGTCAGGATGATGCCCGCTTGCGGCGCGAACACCTGCGTGCGGCCACCGGCTTCACCCGGCGCATGGACTATGGTGGCGAGCAGTGCGCCTTTTTCTACACGGTCGCCGGGCTTCACATTATAAAGGATCGCACCCGCCCGGGGCGCCGGCATCATGTCGATGTTCTCGAGCAGTGCGACGATACCGGTGAAAGAATTGGAACCGGTGAAGCCGCCGGGCGCGGGCAAGGCCTGATCCACGATCACGCCACGCGCCACCAGCAGCCGATAGAGCCCTTCGGCATCGGAAGCGGCCAGAGCGCCATCGACATCGAGTATGCCTCGATACTCGACTGTGGTGGCGACGCACCGGTCAAACCGCGCTACATCGGCGGGGACGTTCAGATACGGCGTGATCGAGGCGCCTTCGAAGGTGCCGTCGGTGTCCTCATCCCACAGCACCACCGCGTCGACGCCCATGGCGGCCGCACAATCCGCCATTTCAGGCCACAGGCTGGTGTGGACATAGAGATAGGCGAGGCCCTCGTCGTCGCAGTGCAGGTCGAGCACGATGTCGTGGCCGATCGACAGCTGCAGCAGCCGCGTCTTCAGCCGCTGATCGGCCGTGCCAAGCGTGGTGTCCGGCAAGAGCGTCGTGTCCGGCGCCGCCAGCAGCGGAAAGCCGCGGTTGAAGTTGGTGCGCGTGCCCAAGTGGAAACGGCCCTGATGCTCGCCGAAATGATACTGGGCGCGGCCGATCGGATTGGCTTGGGGCACGACGGTGATATTGCCCTTGATGCGGCCTTCCGCTTCGGCCTTTTCGAGCATCGGCATCAGCGCATCGATGGCGACGACGCCCGGCAGTTCGCCGGCATGCAGCGCGGCCTGCAGATAGGCTGAGGTTGCTGCCTTGTCGCTGCCGTCAAAGCGGAAGGTCGGGAATTCGTAGGAAACGCCCTCGCTGTCGCCGGCGATGCGCTCGATCGATTTCTGCATGATACTCCTCCAGGAAAGAGGCCGGACACATGCCCTTTCGCCGATACGCTGTCGATTGGTCCAGTCTGCTGCGCTATGGGCGCAACTGTTGCGCGGGGTGCGTCACCAGCAGCTGGCGGTCCAACGTCTGCGACATCACTGCCACGGCGACCGCCATCAGGGCGAGCGCTGCGCCAACCAGCGGCAGATTGGCATAGGACACGCCCAGCGAAAGTGCCACGCCGCCCACCCAGGCGCCGGCGGCATTGCCGATGTTGAAGGCGCCCTGGTTCAGCGTGGCGGCGAGGTTCGGCGCTTCGGAGGCCGCTTCGACGACGCGGATCTGCAAAGGCGGCACGATGACGAAGACGAGCAGACCCCACAGGAAAACGATGAAGACGGCCACGGCTGCGATGGCGCCGAATTCGGCAAAGCCGGCGAGCAGCAGCGCCAGCATCAAAAGCGTGCCGATCACCGTCGGCATCAATTTCCAGTCGGCCAGCCTGCCGCCGATGATGTTGCCGATGGTCATGCCGCCGCCGAATAGCAGCAGCACCCAGGTCACGGTCGCGGTCGACAGGCCGGATACGTCGGTGAGATAGGGCTTTATGTAGGTGAAGACGGCAAACAGGCTGGCCGACGCCAGCGCCGAGATCAGCATCGCCAGCCAAACCTGCAGCTTGCCGAGCACGCGCACCTCGCCAAGCAGGCCGCCGCCGCTCGGTTGGGTGATGCCGGCGGGCACCAGCCAGGCAATGGCTGCGACCGAGATAAGGCCGATCCCGACCACGGCCAGGAAGGTGGCGCGCCAGCCGTAGGCTTCGCCGAGTGCTGTGCCGCCGGGAACACCAAGGATGTTGGACAGGGTCAGACCGGCGAACATCAGCGCGATGGCGCTGGCCCGCTTGTTGCGCGGCACCAGGCTGGCGGCGACGACCGAGCCGATGCCGAAGAAGGCGCCGTGACCGAAAGCGGTGAAGACGCGCGCCGCCATCAGCATCCAATAATTGGGCGCGATCGCGCACAATAGGTTGCCGACGACGAACAGCACTGCCAGGCCAACCAGCACCGGCTTGCGCGGCATGTGTGCGGTGGCCACCGCAATCACCGGCGCGCCGAAGACGACGCCGAGCGCATAGCCGGTGACCAGCAGGCCGGCCGAGGGGATCGAGACGCCGAGGTCGGCGGCGACCTCGGGCAGCAGGCCCATGATGACGAATTCGGTGGTGCCGATACAGAAGGACGCAATGGCAAGCGCTAGGATCGGCAGGGGCATGGGAAGTCCGGACTGAATCGGTTCAAAATTGAGACTGTCGGCAGAGCTGCCCCGTGCACAAGGGCGATTGCTGCAATGCAGCATTGCAAAAATGGACAGCGGATCGCGACTGCGTTGCGCGTTTGCCGCCTGCGGTGAATGCAGAGCGGCCTATGCCAGCGGCTTCAGCTCCTGGGCGATGGTCGGCAGAAGTTCCGAGACATTGGGGTGAATATGGGTTGCCCGCGCGAGCGTGCTGACCGGCGCCTTGGCGTACATCAGGTCAAGGACGCAATGGATCGCCTCGTCGCCACCGGGACCGAGCACCGAACAGCCGAGGATTTCCTTGGTGTCGGCGTCGACCAGGATCTTCATAAAACCTTGCGTCTCGCCTTTCTCGACGGCGCGGCCGACGCGGGTCATCGGCCGCAGGCCGACCAGCGCGCGACGGCCGGACTTTCTGACCGCTGTCTCGGTCATGCCGCAGCGGCCGAGCGGCGGGTCGGTATAGAGCGCATAGGCCTCGATGCGGTCACTCACCTTGCGCGGATCGTTGTCGAGCAGATTGGCGGCGACGATCTCGTAGTCATTGTAGGAGGTGTGGGTGAAGGCGCCCTTGCCGTTGCAGTCGCCCATCGCCCAGATGCCGGGCACGCTGGTGCGCAGCTGATCGTCGACGACGATGAAGCCGCGTTTGTCGATTTCGACGCCGGCCTTGTCGAGGCCGAGATCGTCGGTGTTGGGCGTCCGGCCCACTGCCAGCAGCACATGCGAGCCAACCGCCGGCGCCTTGCCGGCGGTGAAGGTCACAGCAATTTCGTTGCCCTGCTTGGCGAATCTGATTTCGTCGGCGCCGAGATGGACCGTGATGCCTTCGTTTTCGAGGATGGACAGAATGGCGGCCGAGACATCTTCGTCCTCGCGGGCGATCAGCCGCGGGCTCTTTTCGATCACCGTGACTTCTGAGCCGAAGCGGCGGAACATCTGCGCGAATTCGAGCGAGACGTAGCTGCCGCCGACGACGACCAGATGGCGCGGCAGCACGTCGAGGTCCATCATCGATGAGTTGATCAGGTACGAAATGTCGTTGACGCCTGGCAGGTCAGGCACCGAGGCGCGGCCGCCGGTGTTGAGGAATATTTTTTCGGCGGTCAGAAGATCATCGCCGACGCGCACCGTGTTGGCGGTGACGAAGCGTGCATGGCCGCGATAGAGCGTGCAATGGTCCATGCCGGCAATCCAGCTTTCGAGATTGCCGCGGGCGTCGTTCGACACCTTGTCCTTGCGTGCCTTGATCGCCCTGTAGTCGACGCCGACCGAACCGGAGAGCGTCACGCCGTAGTCGGCGGCGCGGCGAGCGAGATGCGCGGCATAGGCGCTTGCCACCATGGCCTTGGTCGGCATGCAGCCGGTGTTGACGCAGGTGCCGCCGACCAGTTTTCGCTCGATCAGCGCCACGCTCATGCCGGCCGCCGTCAGCCGGCCGGCGAGCGGCGGGCCGGCCTGTCCGGCGCCGATGATGATGGTGTCGAATGTCTTTGCCGTCATGCCACTGCCGCCACGATCAGCAGGCCGCCGGTGATTGCCACCGCGTCCTCGATAAGGGCGGCTGGCAGGTCCTTGCCGAGGGTGATGGCCAGGCGCTTGCGCAGCTCGGCGCCGCCCAGCGTGCCGATCACCGCGCCGATGGCGCCGGCAATCAGGCCGCCGATGGTGGCGCCGGCGGTCGCGCCGATCACAGCGCCGGTGAAGGCGCCCGAGACGATGCGCGCGCCGAACTGCTGCGGCACCTTGCGGCTCGGCGTCGACGGCAACTGATCGGCGACAAGCTCGACGATGGCCAGGGCGGTGAAGATGCCGACGGCGACCCAGTGACCCATGAAAGCAGCCCAGGTGCCGGTGACCGGCAGCCAGCCGAGCCAAGCGCCCCAGGCGACGGCGGCGGGCGCTGTCATGGCACGAAGGCCCGCAACGACGCCAATCAGGAGTGCGAGAATATACAGCATGATTGATCCCCTCGATGGCCGGGCTCAGACAACCCTGCCAGAGCAGGCTAGCATAGGCGCGGCATTTGACCAGAGGCCTGCGATCTGTGGCGTTACCCGATCTTTATGGACTGTGCTTTGACACCACGTTGAAACAGCATGGCAAGGCAGGAGGACATCGCCTTGAACACAAGCGAGCGCACAAAAATGGCAGCGGGCGAGTGGTATACTTGTCTCGATCCAGAGCTGGAGGCGCTGCGGGTCATGGCGCGCGACGCGGTGTTCGAGCATAATTCGCTGCCGCCCCGGCAGCGCGGCGACATCGGACCGGCCCTGAAGTCGCTGCTCGGAGTAGTAGGCCCGGGCACCCGGATCGAGGCGCCGTTCCACTGCGCCTATGGCTTCAACATTGTTCTCGGCGACGGCGTCTTCCTCAATGCCGGGTGTACCATCCTCGATACCGCGCCAGTCCGCATCGGCAAGGGAACGCTGCTCGGCCCCAATGTGCAGATCTATTGCGCCGAGCATCACAAGGAGGCGGCGGGTCGACAGGCAGGACTGGAGATCGCGAAGCCGGTCGAGATCGGCGACAATGCCTGGATCGGCGGCAGTGCCATCATCCTCGGCGGGATCAGCATCGGCGACGGCGCCATTGTCGGCGCCGGCGCGGTAGTGACTCGCGACGTGCCGCCAAACACCACGGTCGTCGGCAACCCGGCGCAGTCGGTCAGGCGCGGCCGAGCATGAGCGGGTATTAGAGCGAGGTAAGCCCGGTCATTTGGCAGGAGGTGGATGCAATCGTGTGTCGAGCGCAAAGGCCTCCTGGATCTTCATGGCATATGCGCCCTTCGCGACGCTCGCGTCGAAGATCAGGTTCCAGCTATTCTGGGACACCGCGCTCGGAATCACCACGAACCGATGTCGTTGGAGAAGATCATCGCCGAATGCCTGTTGCCCAGAGCTCGGGATGCCCGGACGCAGCCAATTAGGGTTGGGAACGGCGCCAGGGTTGACGATATGCACTTCCGTGACATCGCTGATTATCGCCGCGGTCATCACATGCGCGATCGTGTCGAGCGCCCTGAAGCCCTTATGGACTGCGACTTCGAGAATCGCAGTCGAAGGATCGATTGAGCAGTAGACTGCGCGCACGCCTCTGCTGTTCCATCGACCGCCGACCCTGTATGCGCCCTCGCCACTGTCCCATGTAGGCGCAAACGCAGCCTGATCGAGACGCCAGCCAACGAGGTCGGAGCCGCCAAGTGCGGCCGGGAGCGGCGTCATGCATAAACGCCGTATTCAAGCCGCTCGAGATAGTCTTCCACAAGCTCGACACCCGCCGGGGTTGCCAGAAGATCGATGGGACGGCGCTGGTCGAGCCCGATCGCCGGGCGCTCCAGCCATTGCTCCGCTTCCGCTTGCGAACCGAACACATCGGTCGCTTTCGACAGGATCTCCGCGAATTTCCAGGTTCGTCCGCTCTGGTCCTGGCTGAGAGGCTTGGAAGGAGCATCCTTACGGCGCTGGTAGGTGCGCAAGCTCATACCGACGGCCTTCTCGAGCGAATCAGTCTTCTGGATGAAGACGAGCTGCCCAAGGAGATGGTCCAGCGCCGAACCCGGCAGGCCGTGCACAAGCAGCTCATGGGCATCCAATGCGCTCCTGAGGTGCCGCGATAGAATGCGAGTGCCGCCGAGCAACCTGGCCACCTTCTGAAGTTCATTATTTTTTGCTGCTGGTGCAGTCTTTTCCAATGCCATCGCCACGGCGTGCCTCTTAGCGTCATCTGTCACTTTAATATATGACAGATGACGCAAGCCTTTTCAAGGACGGTAGGGTCGGGAGCAGAGAAAGGCAGCGCAAACCTGAAGCGATTGCCTCACCTCGGCGCGTACGCTACGCGCTCCTCCTGAGTGCTCTTAGAGAACTCTCGCCGGTACTGCGCGGGCGAGGTTCTGAGCCGCGCCGCAAAATGCTGGCGCAGCGATGTGGCGCTGCCGAACCCGGCCTCGAAG
>NZ_RZTA01000112.1:0-22182 GCF_004023115.1 Mesorhizobium sp. M6A.T.Cr.TU.017.01.1.1 | reverse complement strand
GAAAGCCAGGCTCCATCGCCTCCTGACAGTTGAAGCTGGGCGAAATCGCGGACCCTGCACATGGCTAATTACCCGAACTCACCCCAGGCAATTACTCGTGCAGACGCAACTCAAAACTTGCGGCTCATAACGATCTGCGAGCGGCAGCTGTCGAACTTGCTCGTGAATCCAGTCGTCACCTTGGGGCGGCTTGGCTACCAGGTAGGCATCGGCGGAATGAACTCGAGCCGGCCGGCGCGGCACTCACAGGTTTGCCCACCTGATCGACTCTGGGTCGGCGGTATATATTAGCTAGACGGAACATAGCGTGATTCTAATGGAAGGCGGCAACAAATGTTGCTGATCCGCGTTGCGCTTGATCTGAAGGCCAGCCAGGGAGGAAATCAAAATGGCCGAGGACAAGTGCAAATAGAGGTTCTGGGGCGGAAACCGCGCGTCGCGGGTGACGAAAAATATGAGTTCTGCTATTTCGCCACTAAGTTCGGCCTCTCAATACCGCAGGATCCGCGACCTTTTGGCAAGCACGGTAATGGTCGCGAGACCCTGTGTCGGGAGGCTGGGAGGCTCGGAACGCCGTGACTCAAAAAAGAACGATTCTCGAACAATGACCAACCTTTCACAACTAGGGCCGCCCATTACAGGCAAGCTACATAGCGAAGAGGTCGAGCATGAGAGCGATCATTTCTATCTGGGTTCGACGGGCGGCAAAGTTGTAGATGCTCGGGACCTGCGGCAGGTCATCTGGCACGACCAGCCGAGGCACGAGTCGCTGGAACTCAATTCCTGATCTAGTCAAAAGGGGCCGCGATGTTCGGCAAAGACCTCTTGGTTCGCATGCTCGACCGCCGCGACACCCTGCCGCCAGACGAGATCGCGCTTATTGAGGCTCTTCCGGTCCGGCCGGTAACTTTCAGACCCGATGAGGAGGTCGTCAGGGAGGGTTCCCGCCCGGCCGAAAGCTGTCTTGTCGCGAATGGTTTCGCAGTTCGAAACCAGGCTATTCGGGATAAGCGTCAAATAACGGCAATTCACGTGCCGGGAGACTTTGTCGATCTTCATAGTTTACTGCTAAAAGTGATGGATCACAGCGTGAGCGCCCTGGGCTCGTGCGATGTAGTTTTCATTCGACACAAAGACCTGCTCGCAGCAATGGGTGAAAGTCCACATCTCACCCGGATGCTCTGGCTTTCAACCACTATCGATGCCTCGATCCAACGAACTTGGATAACCTGCCTCGGGCGTCGCTCCGCCAAACAGCATCTCGCACATGTAATTTGCGAGTTGTATGTCCGCTTAGAAATAGTTGGATTGGCCTCTGACCAGACGTTCGCGATTCCACTGACGCAAGCGGAATTGGGCGACGTGCTTGGGTTATCAGTAGTTCACGTGAATCGGACGCTACAGGAACTTCGAGCGAACGACCTGCTTAGCTGGAAAGACAGGAGGATTGTTATCCTGGATTTCCAGCGATTGGCGTTGCTGGCCGACTTTGATGCGACCTACCTAAATCTCTTTCATGAACCGCGGTGACCGCCTCGGCCGGGACGCGCCAGCGCGCCAATGCGGCATCAAGATTTCTTGCCAATTAAACAATGTGAATGAGCCCTCGCTCCGGATCGATTACTGCTTGGTTCAATAGGCACAGATGACGACCAAGAAGGATTGCACATGCGTGACCTCGAAAACCTCATCGAACAGTATGTAAATATTCGGAGGCGGCGCCATAGTTTCATATCGACGGGGCTCGCCGTTAAGGCGCTCAAACAGGTTGTTCCGGCATGTTCGATCTCTGATTCCGACCTAGCGAACATGATTGCTGATCGTGCAATAGACTACAACCTTCCGGTGCGCTTTGATCTTAATGCGAGCTAGGCGTGGTGCTTCATTATACTAGCCTGACCATAAGCGCTTGAAGCACATGCGCAGAGGCGCGGACCAATGTCCGCACGGCCGCCTGGGTCCGCGTCTTGGCACACCGCGTGTGCGAACTTCCCAAAGAAAGTTCACCAAGCTCACCGGTTAGTGCGATGTTGCTAATTTAGCTTGAAGTGATGGAACCTGTTTGCCGCAGGCAAGTTCGTTAGGCAGTGGAGGAGATTGCCACCATGAACAGTGTCATTTATCTCATCGGCCTTGTCGTTGTCGTGCTTGCGATCCTCTCCTTCCTCGGATTCCATTAGGAGATACCATGCAGCGCGAAGACGATCAGGGCCGTAAGCCGGCCGATTTCGAAACAGCCAAAAGCGAACTGTCCGAACGGTTCCAGCAGGAAACGCAGACCGCGACAGAGGCGCTACATGACGCTCGCGATGAACTCACCAGGAAGGCGGGCGATTACGCTTCGGAAGCGAAGCAGGAATTATTCAACAAGGCCGAGGGAACACAGCGCGATATCAGCTCCAACCTAAAAGCTTTTAGCGGAGCGTTGCGAGCGGCAAGCGAGCATCTGGCCAATAATGATCAACGGACCGCTTCGAAGCTCACCCTTGATGCCGCCGGCGGACTTGAACGCCTTTCATCCTCGTTGAAGGACAAACCATTCGAAGATGTTCTTGGCGAGATGCGGTCGTTCGGCCGCGAAAACTCAGGGGCGCTGATCGCCGGTTCAGTATTGGCAGGCTTGGCGCTGGGACGGTTTATCAAGAGCTCGCCGCCCACTGCCCCGACCGAAACACAGACACGATCGCAAACAGGCGGGGGTTCAGAAACGGTTTCGAACTCGGATGAGAACGGAACGCGGTCGGCAGACGCATCTGAAGCGACGCCGCCCCGTTTCAACCAGCCAAGAGACGACAGGGCCGGCGATGACTTGGCCGGCGACGACTTGGCCGGCGACGACTGGGCTGGCGCAAGCCTGGAGCAGAACCCATGACCAACAATCAGGAAAGTCGCGGCCTCGCAACCCTCGTCAGCGATCTGGCACAGCAGGTCACAACCCTGCTTCAAACCGAAAGTAGGCTGTTGCGGGCCGAAATTTCGGAAAAAATTAGCAAGGCCGGCGCAGGCGCCGCCGAGGTTCTGGGCGGCGCGATATGCCTTCTCGCGGCCTTGATAGTGCTTTTGCAAGCACTCGTAATCGCCCTGGCGAGTGCCGGCTTGGGAGCGGGATGGTCCTCGCTGCTGGTCGGGATCGTCGTCGCGATACTGGGAATCATTCTCTTGCGCTCTGGCACGAAAAGCATGGCTCCTTCCGAGCTGACGCCCGATCGCACACAAGACCAACTCAAGCGCGACGCGCGCGTGATCAAGGATCAAATCAGATGAGCGACAAATCCGCAGCCGAGCTTGAACGCGATGCCGACATCGCCCGGGCGAAAGTAGCAGACACCGCCGATTCGATCCGCAGCAAGATGACACCGGGTCAATTGATCGACGAATTTACCGGAATGTTCGCCGGCGAAGGATCCGCCATGCTTGGCAACCTCAAGTCGCAAGTCAGGGACAACCCGTTGCCGCTGACGTTGATTGGAGCCGGCCTGGCCTGGCTGATGCTCGGCAACGGTACGTCAGCGTCTAGTTCAGCTGCCGCCGCTTATCGGACAGGAACGGCTCCTGACGCTTTCTCCGACCTGCGCGGCGATGATTTCAGCCAGGGCAACGAAGGGTCC
The DNA here is from genome assembly GCF_004023115.1 of Mesorhizobium sp. M6A.T.Cr.TU.017.01.1.1. Taxonomy (NCBI): domain Bacteria; kingdom Pseudomonadati; phylum Pseudomonadota; class Alphaproteobacteria; order Hyphomicrobiales; family Phyllobacteriaceae; genus Mesorhizobium; species Mesorhizobium sp. M6A.T.Cr.TU.017.01.1.1. Next base: position 18,574 of record NZ_RZTA01000112.1, on the reverse strand, counting down.
GGAATCGGGGCGATGATCTCCGATACCGCCGGTTCGGTTACATCAGCTGCAAGCGGCGCGGCCGAAGCTGCAACAAATGCTGTGACGGGTGCCAAGGAGAGGATGACAACAACCGCCGGCCAGCTCGGCTCAAGCGCCAGCGAGATAGCGGCTCGGACGCGCCAATCGGCACAGGACCTCTTCGAGCGCGAACCGCTGGCTATCGCCGCAGTCGGCCTTGCGCTGGGCACTGCTATCGGGGTGATGCTGCCCCACACAGCCACAGAGGACGAGCAACTTGGCGCCTACCGCGACAAAATTCGCGACAGTGCGGAAGAGGTTCTCGAAACGGGCCTGGAGCAAGCAAAGCAAGTTGCCGCCGAGGCCTACGAAACGGTCAAGGAAGAGGCCGACCGGCAAGGCTCGGGTGGAGATGCCGACACGCTAGCAGGCAAGGTCGGCAAAGTTCTGGAATCGACCGCAAAGCGAACCGAGGAAGCCATTCGCGATCGTTTGCCGGGGTCGTCGGACGAGTCTTCTACCACCTCATAGCGTCGCCACCAGCCTGAATGACGGGCGTGGTCCATAGGACGTCATCCGGCATCATCGCCGGTCGCAACCACACGATACCGGAAGTGATTGCGGATGTGGTCGTTGAAATAGCGGCCCTTGGCAAAGGCGGCTTTGAACGCGGCGAAGGTATCCGGCGGCACTTCCTCAAATTGGTAGCATTTACCGCTGGCCACGAACCACACCGAAAGGACTTTGCGCTCCGGATCGTATTCCGTTTTGCGTATCGAGGTGGACGGCATGACGGCGGCTCGATCAAAGGCATTCAACGATCGGAGAACCCGTCGAGTTCCTCGTTGGGAGGATTGGCGCAAGCTCAAGCGCGCGAACCGATCGAGACGATTGGCATCACGGATCGTCCATCAGTCTGCGCGGGGCGCGCGTGCTGGAGTCCCGCCAGAAGCCGACCGCGAAGCCGCAATCGCTCGGCTCACCGAACGGTAAATCAGCCCAGTAGCAATACAGTGGAACCTTTCAAAGCCGCATGCCTTGTCCCTTCTTCATGGAAGGAGATGCGAAATGAGCCTTGACATAGGAAAAGTCGCCATAGCCTTGCTCGGCCTGCTTGCCTACAAGAATAGGGACAAGATCGGGGAGTTAATCGCAGGTAGGAACTCGACAGATCCCAAAAGCGCGGGCTCCCCCGGCGGCCTCGGCGATATACTGGACCGTCTCAGGAATGCGGGTGCGGGCGATCAGGTTGATTCTTGGGTCGGCAAAGGATCAAATCGCCCCGTTCAGCGCGACCAGGTTGAGAAAGAGATCGACCCGCAAACGTTGAGCGATCTCGCGGAGCAAACGGGATTGTCCCGCGAGGAACTTCTCGATCGGCTCACAATAGAACTGCCCGACGCGGTGGACAAGCTTACTCCCGACGGCCAGATGCCTGTGAGCAATGGTCCGAATCTCCTCGACGAGGTACCAGAACCTAGTCGCACCTAGCGCGAAAAACGCCCGCGCCCCCAGGGAGAGGTCGCGGGCTGATCGGAGGGGAGACCATACCCCCCGGCTGCCCTTCATGTCGACGGGCCGGATGGTTCAACCCGTGCGAACTCCGTCAGCGCTGGTGGGATCGATCTTCGTCAACCGCGATCTGGCCTCAATTACGCGCTGTTGCGCAGCCCGTATCCTGCTGCACAGCGCGATATTGATGCCGACACCGCAGTCATCATCCAGCATCTCGTTCGCACGTTCAAGGGAGCGCTCGGCCCGATTAAGCCGCTGTCGGGCTCGCGCCAGTTCCATATCTAAAAGTTCCATTATTCCGATTCCATTGCGGTCCCTTCGATTGGTAAACCGCTCGTGGTCGCCGTTGGTTCCGGCTGTTCGCGAGCGTGCAGCCCAGACGTTGATGTGGTTGGCACAGTTCTGGAGCGAGAGTGGTGGCGCCGGTGGCCTGAAGGTCGCGACGAATGAAACGCCGGCCCAGTTCAACCCGCGCGACGTCCTTCAAAGCTGGGGGGATCGATCTTCACCAAGCGGTCTGCGGCCTCGACCGCAGTTCGTAGCCTGTTGCGCAGCGCGAGGTTCTCGGCCAGCATTTCTTCAGTGCGTTGAAGCGCGAGCTCGGTCCGGTGGATGCGCTGCCTGGCATTGGCAACTTCCGATGTCAAAATGTCGACCACTGTCCCGTGGCCCTGGGGTTCCAAAGTGTCCATGGATTTCTAACACATGGGGGCCGATATCGTTCCCTAGCCAGTGACAAGTGCACTTCGGCCTGCTTCGCCGGCCGCTGCGATTGCGGGGCGATCGGCAACGACGTCCTGCAGAAGAGCCGGACGTTCACATCCCCCTCATGATGAAGGACAGCGCTCCTTCGCAACCGGCGAGTAGCATCGCGACTAGTTCCCAGTTAATCCGGTAGATCATCGATCGTCTGCCGACATATCCGCGCCATTGCCTGGACAACCGCCAAGGCTGCCATTGTGCGTTTGGTCCTGCCTCCGTTGCGATAGTTGCCGTTCCGCTTGCCTTCAGGTGCGCCACCGCCCGCACCATGCATGCGACAGACTACGCTGCCCCTCACCGCTGGCGGCCGACACTGGCAACCTGTCCGCTTCGATCGAGCATGACACCGAGGCGCTAGGTTCATGAGGTTGACGTTATTTTTTTCCGTCACCCTGCCCCCATGCGAGACGTTGCCGACAATAGCTTGGCCGCCTTCGTTCACCGTGACGTGCTTCACCGTGACGTGCTGCTGGCCGCCCGTGCGGTATTTCTTTAGGGCTTCCACCTGGGCCGCGAATGTCCTGGTGAGCTTGTTGAAAGCACGTTCGGCGCTGTCTTGCTGCGGGATAGTTTCGCAGTGAGCAAGGCGGCGGGCGAACGTCATTGTCGCCATACGCACCGCAGCCATCTGCGATGCCAGCATAGCTTCGATCTGATCCTGCGGTTCAATGCCTTTCACAATCGAGGCAACGAAGGCCGTGCCCTTATCGTCTGGCGTTTTACCGTGGCTGCCGACACACGCATGGCCCACAAATCCAGCTCGGTTCAGATAGGAGTAACTAAGAGGCTGCCGCGATACAAGGACAGTGTTTCAACAATTGCGGTTCGTACGCAATTAAGCCCAGACACGTATCGGGCAGCAAGTCTTCAGCCGCCCACACAACAGGAAGCAAACAATGAAAACTCGATACATGACCCAATAACTCCGCGTGACAGCCTGGTGCCAGGTCAGCTTGTCGATATGGCCCCACGGGGCATCGGGCCAATCAGGCTGGCCGAAGAACATCTGAACGATGGCATAAACACGCTGTTAACGTCGTTGGCAGCTGACAGGATGTCGGCCACAGTACGAAAGTGTACTGTGCCGCCCGATGTCAGTCGAGGAGGCGGAAATGAATTTGCTTCGGACGGCGCTTTTTTGCACGGCCTTGATCGCCTTGGCAATGCCGGCCGTTCGCGCAGAGGATCAGCCTGTTCCGCCAAACGGCGAAGCAGCGCCTGAGCAGCCGCCAGTTCATTGCGAGGGGCAAAACTGCCTCCCACCAGCCGACGACCCTGTCGAGGAATGCAAGGGGCAAGATTGCACGCCGGCTCCGCCGGTTGACCCAGGTCCGCAGATTGAACAGGTCGACTGAACAGCATCAGCCGAACACCCCGACTACGAAGGTGATCGCGGATCCGTGGAGAAGGTTGGATTTCAGGTCCTCTCCCTCCGCCAGAGCGCCGCCGGCCGGAGGCGTCCAGGTCGGCCATTCCGCCATGCGGCCGACGCGCACGATTCCGGCCCATCGTGGCTGACCATGCGGCTTGCGTGGCTGAAGATTTGCGGAACGCTGGAAACGCGGTTTTGCAGCAGTGGCCTTCTTTTCATCGACCAGCAAGAAGTGCTTCCGTCCTCGCGTCGGGACTGAGATCGAATGCGACGGAGTTCTCATCCTCGTCACCTTCCGACTTGTCGCGCTCAGGTGACGTTGAGACATAGCCTCTCTGCGCGGAAGGTAACTTACTGTATTGGAGAATTCGAAAGTCAGTCCTCGATGTGAACCCCGCTTTTTCAGCAAGCCACGCAAGTAGCTCGACGTCCGTCGAAGCAGGTATCCTCACCGAACCTGTTCTCGGCTGTTCTTCACCAGATCGAGCGCATTTTTGTGCAGCTAGGCAGGCTCGCGATCATCCTCGATCTTGCTTCCTGCTTCGCCAGAAACGTCCCTGGCAATCACGTGGTAGATCGGATCGCACAGAACCGGCGATCTTTTGATCGACATAGCTGCCTTACCCAGCCGACCACGTAACTTACATTCCCCCACTGCCCTCCCCGCGGTAACCTCAAGCGGGAGAGCGACATGAGAGCGATCAGGACATCCCGGGTAAAGTCGCCATTTTTGGCGGCATGCTTCATGGCGGCGCTGGCGTTGGTGTGGTTGGCAGCAATGAGCAGCGCCTCGATGGCGCAGGCGCAGCAAAACTCGACGGTTTCGGCGGCCGATGAAAAATTTCAGACGTTCATCAGGATGCTTGATGATCCCGATATCCGCGCGCGGCTGGAGGCCGTAGCCGCGCCACCGGCGGCGGAAAGTCCGGGCGCGCGGGCCGCCTCGCAGATCACCGTGTGGGAAAGCACCATTCGCCATCATCTCACGGCAATGCGCAGCGCGTTTCCGCGCATCCCGGGCGAGGCCGCGAAGGCCGTCCAGATCGTAAGGACGGAGATCAACAACCACGGATTCGCGACGGTCCTTCTTCTTTTCGGGTCGCTGCTCGCATTGGGCTTCGGGGCGGAATGGCTGTTCAGGCGCGCGATAGGTGGAGTGAAGCAATCCGCCACGGCAGCCGAGCGTGAAGAGCGCGGCGCCGTTAATTGGCTGTCGGAACTTGCGCCGCTTGTTGTGTTCACCCTCGTCAGCGCCGGGGTTTTCCTGGCGTTCGAATGGCCGGCGCTGCTGCGCCTCGCTGTCATGACGTATTTGGTCGCCTTCATCGTTGTCCGCGCGGTGATGGCACTCGCCAGAATACTGCTCGCCCCGACCGCTGGAGCCGTTTCGGCAGAACAGGGAACACCCCTCAGGCTGATCCAGGCGAGCGATGCCGAAGCGCATTTCTGGTACCGGCGGGTGGCGATCTTCGCCGGCTATCTGATGGCCGGCGAGGCGACCGTCAGCCTGCTTCCTGCCTTGGGCTTCTCGCAGGACGTGAAAAGCTTGATCACCTATTTGCTGGGGATCGGACTGCTGGTCCTGGCCGTCGAAATGGTCTGGCGTCGTCCGGGCCGTTCGGCCACGACACAGGGCATAAGCCCCAAGGAGTGGCTGCTCACTATTTACCTGGTTGTCCTGTGGGGGTTTTGGGTCGCCGGCCTCACCGGCCTTTTGTGGCTCAGCATCTATGCCCTGTTGCTGCCGAGAGCATTGTCCATTGCCGGTCAGGCAGCGCTGAAGCTCGCGGAGGGGCGAGATGGTCTGACCTCAGCCAGTCCGATCCGGACCGTGCTGATCGTTCGAGGGGTTCGTTCGCTGGTGATCCTGCTGGCGGTTTTGTGGCTAGGCCTGGTATGGAGCCTGAACCCAAGCGTGTTGGCCGAAGGTAACACCGCCATACCCCGGATCGTGCGCGGCCTGCTGCATGGTGTCGTTATCCTGCTGGTCGCCGACCTCATCTGGCAGTTGGCGAAGGCCCATATCGGCCGGACACTGGAACTGGCCGCGGTCGACGATACAGTCAGCGCTGACGAGGTGGCACGGCGAAGCCGGCTGAGGACCTTGCTGCCGATCTTCCGCAACATGCTTGCCGTCCTGGTCGGCGTCGTGGCTGTTCTCACGGTGCTGTCGGGGCTTGGCGTGCACATTGCGCCGCTCATCGCCGGCGCAGGTATATTCGGGGTTGCCATCGGTTTCGGCTCGCAGACCCTGGTCAAGGATGTGTTGAGCGGCGTCTTCTTCATGCTCGACGATGCGTTCCGGGTCGGCGAGTACATCCAGAGCGGCAGCTACAAGGGAACCGTCGAATCCTTCAGCCTGCGCTCGGTCAAGCTGCGCCATCACCGCGGCCCGGTGTTCACGGTTCCGTTCGGGGACCTCGGCGCGGTGCAGAACATGAGCCGCGACTGGGTCATCGACAAGTTCCTGATCCGCGTGCCGTTCGACACGGATGTCAAAAAGGTGAAGAAGCTGCTGAACGTCATCGGGGCGGAGCTGCTCCAGGACCCCGAACTGGCGCCGCAGATCATCGAGACCGTGAAGATGAAGGGTGTCGAGCAGTTCGGCGACTTCGGCATGGAACTGAGCTTCGCCTTCATGGCCAAGCCCGGTCACCAGTCCGTCGTCAGGCGAAGCGCCTACACCATGATCCAGCAGGCCTTCGCGGAAAACGGCATCAATTTTGCCCAGCCGACGGTCCAGGTCGGCAGCGACGAGAAACAGGCCGCCGCGGCCGCGGCCAACGTGATTTCGCTTGCCCAGCAGAGGGCCGTACAGGCCGCACAGGGTGGTGAATAGGAAGCGGCGATCATCAGACGGCGCTTGGTATTTGGAGTAATGGCAGTGTCCGAAGCGATGCATCCCTTAGCACCCCCGCGCGATCGAGATCGCCAGGTTGGCGGGCTCGACCGGCGCCAGGTCAGGCGCAGGTTCGAGGAGTGCTTCAGTGCGTCCCGCATGGTCGATGACTACGAGGCGATCTACGCATCGGTTGCTGCAGGCATGTGCGAACCCAAGACGCCCCGCGGATCGTGACGCGGTAGTCCAATAGCTAATTTGCCCCTTAGGCGGGAGAAGCAGCATGACAAGCAGTAGACGATCATTCGTACGACAAGCGCTGGCGCGCGGCATTGCCGCGGCCTCGTCGACGGGCTCTTCGCATTCTTCGCGGTGCTGCTCCGAGCGCTCTGACGCGGAGGCAAAGATCTGGGCGGGATTACAACCGACTGACAACGGGAGAAGATCATGACCAAGAAACCATTCAACGGCGTCATCAAGCTCGATGTTCGTGATTCCAAACCGGATTGGGGGCCATTCACGCTGCCCAGGGCGCCGGAAGGTTCCCCGAATGTTCTAATCGTCCTCTACGACGACACCGGTCTCGCGGCTTGGTCGCCCTTTGGAGGCGGCATCAACATGCCGACGCTCCAGAAGCTTGCCGACAACGGCCTGATGTATTCGCAGTGGCACACGACGGCGCTCTGCTCGCCGACCCGCTCGACATTCCTAACTGGGCGCAACCACCACCTCAACGGATGCTCCTGCATCACGGAAGGAGCGCAGGGCTTTCCAGGGTGGAGCGGCCGCCTCCCGGCGGAATGCGCGACGATCGGCCAGGTCCTTCAGGATGCCGGCTGGAGCACCTATTGGCTGGGCAAGAACCACAACGTGCCTGAGCAGGATATCGCCTCCGGCGCGAGCCGCTCCGAATGGCCGTTGCAGAAGGGCTTCGACCGCTACTACGGCTTCATCGGCGGCGAAACCAACCAGTGGTACCCTGACCTCATCGAGGACAACAAGTTCATCGACCAACCCTATGGACCCGAAGACGGCTATCACCTGTCCAAGGATCTGGTCGACCACGCATTGCATATGATCCGCGACCAGAAGGCCTCGAACCCGTCGAAGCCGTGGTTCATGTGGCTCTGCCCCGGCGCCAACCACGCGCCGCACCATGCGCCCGAGGAGTACATCGACAAATACAAGGGCAAGTTCGACGAAGGCTACGAGGCCTATCGGGAATGGGTGCTGCCGCGCATGATTGCGAAGGGCCTTTTACCCAAGGACACCAAGCTTACGCCGATCAACCCGCTGCCGGCGGACGTGGCCAATCCGGGCGACGCCGTGCGCCCGTGGGACTCGCTCAATGCCGAGGAGAAGAAGCTGTTCGCCCGCATGATGGAAGTCTATGCCGGTTTCTCGGAATACACGGACGCGCAGGTCGGCAGGCTGATCGACTATCTCGAGCAGAGCGGCCAGCTGGAGAACACGATCGTCTTCTACTGCTCCGACAATGGCGCCTCGGGCGAAGGCAGCCCAAGTGGCTCGGTCAATGAAAACAAGTTCTTCAACGGCTATCCAGACGAGTTGTCGGAGAACCTCAAGTATCTCAAGGTGCTGGGCAGCACCGACACATATGGCCATTATCCGACAGGTTGGGCAGCAGCAACGTCGACTCCATTCCAGATGTTCAAGCGCTACTCGGAATATGCCGGCGGCACCTGCTGCCCGATGGTGATCTCCTGGCCGAAGGGCATCAAAGCCAAGGGAGAGGTGCGCAACCAGTATCACCACTCGACCGATATCGTACCGACAATCCTAGACGTTTGCGGACTGGAGATGCCCAAGACCTACCGGGGCGTCGAGCAGTACCCGCTCTCCGGCGTCTCGATGCGCTACAGCTTCAGCGCCGAGCCCGACGGCAAGACGACGAAAAAACGCCAGTACTACGCCATGCTCGGGACCCGCGGCATGTGGGAGGACGGCTGGAAGGCCGCTGCCCTTCACGTGCCACTGACCGGCAAGGGTCATTTCGACAAGGACGAATGGGAACTCTACCACGTCGACGCGGACCGCTCCGAATCGACCAACCTTGCAAAGAAGCATCCCGAGAAACTCAAGGCGCTCATTGAAACCTGGTTCGACGAGGCCGAGAAGAACAAGGTGCTTCCGCTCGACGACCGCAGCGCCACTGAGTTGCTCAACGTCGAGCGGCCGACGGAGGAACCTCCGCGCGAGCGCTACATCTACTATACCGGGACGTCGCCGGTGCCGGAGGGTGTCGCCGCCAACGTCCGTGGCCGATCCTACAAGATCGTCGCCGACGTCGAGATCGTCGACAAGGATTGTTCTGGCGTCATCTTCGCCCACGGCTCGCGCTTCGGCGGTCATGCACTCTTCGTCAAGGACAGCAAGCTCCACTACGTCTACAATTTCCTCGGCATCAAGCCGGAGCAGGCGTTCGTGTCGGAGAGCGAGCTCAAGCCGGGCAAGTACACGCTCGGAATGGAGTTCATCCGCGACAAAGCCGGCAAGCACGGGGAGTCGCTCGGCAAGACGACGCTCTATGTCAATGAGAAGATCGAGGCGCAGGGTGATATGCGTACCCAACCCGGCAAGTTCACCCTGTCCGGCGATGGGCTTTGCGTCGGACGGGACAGCGGCGATGCGGTTAGCGAAGACTATAAGACCCCGGGGGAGTTCAAGGGAGGCAGTATCCTGTTCGTCGGCGTCACTGTCGAAAAGGGCCAGTACCTCGATCTGGAGAAGCTGGCGGCAGCGGCCTTCGCCGTCGACTGACGTTGACCGCGGAAGGGAGGCCGAAGGAACCGTCCGGCGGCCTCTCCCTGCGCCTTCCGAGCCGATGAGATCGCGGGAGAAGGTCGATCGGACCAGGAATTGGACGAACGGAAATCAGATCAGCTTAAACTCTCGCTGGGATCGATGAACTAATTCCCCTGGAGCCGTAAAGCCAACCGGGAACATCTCGATGCTGATGAGCCGAGCTGTCGGGATCGGGAGCAGATGTGCGCATGCAAATGAACGAAGCTCTGCACGCAAACGAAGTACTGTTTGAGAATGGTCCGCCTGTCGGGCTCCAGCGACGTCTGGGCCTCGTCAGGGGTAGTCAACTGAATGTTGGCCGCCGGGCGATGATCGTCGGTGCGGTAGGCTGGGCGCCCCTTCTCGTTTTAGCCGGCATTCAAAATGTGACTATGCACACCGGCGGAATTACGCCGCTCCTTTGGGATGCGGGTATGCACGCGCGGTACCTGATCGCCGCACCACTACTCGTCTTGGCCGAAGCGCTGTGCGCACCAAGGCTCAATGCGATCGTACGGCACTTTGCTGACGCCGGGCTTGTAACCAATCGGGACCGTGGGACATATGACGCTGCCGTCGCATCGACCCGAGCGCAGCTCAATTCGCGCGCCGCAGAAATTATCGCAATCGCTCTGGCCTATCTCCTCATGTCTGCGGCGGTTTTTTCGCTGCCGTTCGATCAGATTCCGATTTGGCACAAGACCGGCGGCTCCGCGCCTGCCTTCTCGCCAGCCGGCTGGTGGCACGTGCTGGTGAGTCTCCCTTTGCTCCTGACCTTGCTCCTTGGCTGGACGTGGAGGCTTGCTCTGTGGGCGCATCTTCTGTGGCGGATCGCCCGGCTCGACCTCCGCCTCTTGGCATCCCATCCGGATGGCGCAGCGGGCCTTGCCGTGCTGGGATATTCTCTGCGGGCATTTTCCCTCTTAGCGATGGCGCTTGCCGCGATCGTTGCGGGCCGTTCGGCGAATATTGTCTTTGTCGACGGGGCGCTGCCGAGAGACCACACGATCTTCAGTGCCGGTCTCCTGGTGGTGGTCGGCGCCTTGTTCGCCGCGCCATTATTCTTTTTTACGCCGATGCTGATGAGGGCGTTGCAGCGCGGCTCATTCGAATACGGCGCTCTTGCCACCCAGGTCGGGGCGGCATTCGAAGAGAAATGGCTTGGGCGCGACAGACCTGTCGATAAGTCCGCGCTCGAGAAGCCAGACTTCTCGGCGACTACCGATTTGTACGCGATCGTCGCAAATGTCTACGCGCTGCGCTTGGTCCCGATCGACCTCAAAAGCATCGCCATGCTCGCCATCGCATTGCTGCTCCCGTTCGTTCCGGTCGTATTCCTGGCGCTACCCATGGCGGAAATCTTGGCAGGACTGAAGGGACTGCTTTTCTAGAGCTAGAATGACAATCGCGACCAGGGTGGATACGGATTCCGCATCTCAGCATCCAGATTCTGCTTGCCTTGCAATAGCTCCTGTCAGGTTGGCTGAGTTGTCCGCACCTCGACCAAATCCCGCTCGAGGAAGTAGTTAAGGAACGTTCGGATCACGGCAATTGCCGCCAGTCGTCCAATGTCATCCCAGCCCGGTGCAATCGAAGTTTCAATAATATCGGCCGCAAGCTGGAAGGTCAGGCCGGCAACCAGCCAGCGAGCATAGCGCAGCCAGACAACGCGTCCCTCGGTTGCTCCCGAAGGGACTAACATCGTTCGAAGCGCGCCGACGAATGCCTCGATTGTTCCGTATACGATTGCAATGAGGGCGATTGCATCGATAAGCAGGACGGCATACCCGGTAACGACGGCAAATGCCTGTTCCATCACTCCCCCGAGCGTGAACGAACGATGCAGCGCAAGCCGAGATGGCAGGTCGAAGTATCAACCGGCTGCGACATGCGCGCTGCAGGCCGATACCGCCGACAGTAATTGGGTGCACATAGAAAAGAGCCGCCCTTGGTTACCTTGCGTGGGATCGTGATCTCAGGGGTGTGGGGGTCAAAGCTGGCTTCGCGCTGGCCACCCCGCGGATTGTCGATCGTACAGCACGGGCTGTCGATCCGCGAGTGCTCCTGATACCAGTCCGTAGTCCACTGCCAGACATTTCCCGCCATATCGTGGAGCCCGTAACCGTTGGCCGGGAACGAACCGACCGGAGCCGTCCACTCGTAGCCATCCTCGTTGCGATTTTCGTAGGGAAACTCGCCTTGCCAGGTGTTGGCCAGGTGCTTGCCACCTGGCGTCAGTTCGTCACCCCAGACATATTCGGCGCCGTCGAGTCCACCGCGGGCTGCGAACTCCCATTCGGCTTCGGTCGGCAGCTCCTTGCCCGCCCATTTCGCATAGGCTTCGGCATCCTCGAACGCAACATGGACCACTGGGTGGTCGCCCAGCTTCTTGATGGAGCTCGCTGGGCCGCGCGGATGGCGCCAATTGGCGCCGCCTACATATACCCACCAGTTGTAGGAGTTCCGTATGTCGACCTTCTGAGGCGGCTTCTTGAACATGGAGGACGACGGCACCAGGAGTTCCGGTATCGCTCCGGGGTAGTCTGCGGGATCTGCCGGACGTTCAGCCAGCGTCACATAGCTGGTCTCTGCTACGAAACGCTCGAACTCGCGGTTGGTTACGGTATGGCGATCCATCCAGAAGCCACCCACCTTGACGCGGTGCGCCGGCGCCTCTTCCGGGTAATGCTCGTCCGAGCCCATCAAAAAAGTGCCACCGGGGATCCACAGCATGCCTTCGAAAGGCGGCACGCCGATGTGTCGGTCGCGCGTGGTCAGATCAACAGAGTCATTCACAACATAGCACCTTTTGTGTCGTCCCAGCTACCGAAGGCGATCATAGGCAACGCCATGGCGCTCTGTCATGGCGGTTAGCCACTCCTTCATCGCGTTCTCGCAAGTATATTTTTGTCAGTCCTAATCGCTCGGCAGTCAATGCCGGGTGGCGGGATGCCCGCCGCCCGGCCAACGGCGCTAGTGTCCGCCTCCGCCTGTGGCGGTCACCGCTTCCATCACATGGTCGAGATTGAAGCTTCCTGGCTTCTGGCGCGGCGGGAACTCGCGGAAACTCTGCAGCCATTGTCCCACGAAGGCGCCCGCGGGTGCGATCATAAACATGTGCTCGGCGAACCAGCGGCCATAGTCCATGCCGATCTGATGCGCGAGTTCAAAGGGGTCCATCCGTAGATTGGTCAACATCGGTGCACGCAGCGCCACGAAGGGCTCCTGCCAAACGTGCAGGCCGTGCGCGTCTTGCCGCAGGAAGGTAGCCTTCCAGTTGCCGTAACGCAGGGCGGCGACGCTGCCGTCATCGGTCCAATAGATGAACTCCTTGCGCGGCCATTTGGCCTCGCCCTTCAATGCGGGCATGAGGTTGTAGCCGTCGAGGTGGACCTTGTAGTCCCGGTCCATGGCCTTGTGACCTTTCAGGAGTTTCTCCTTGACGTCAGGCTCGCCAGCCGCGGCCAGGATGGTCGTGAGCATGTCCTCATGCGAACCGACATCGTTGATGACCGTGCCGGGTTCGATCACGCCGGGCCAGCGAATGGCGCACGGCACCCGATAGCCGCCTTCCCAATTGGTGTTCTTTTCACCCCGGAACATCGTCGTGCCACCGTCGGGCCAGGAGAAGGACTCCGAGCCGTTGTCGGTGGAGTACATTACAATGGTGTTCTCATCGAGACCCAGTTCCTTGAGCTTGGCCAGCATCTCGCCGACCTGACGGTCGTGCTCGACCATGCCATCGGCATAGATGCCGAGCCCCGTCCTTCCCTGCACCTCCTTCTTGAGGTGCGTGAAGATATGCATCTTGGTGGAATTCCACCAGAGGAAGAACGGCTTGTCCGCTTTTTTGGCGCGCTCCATAAAGTCGATCGCCTTGGCGGATACCTCTTCGTCGAAGGTCTCCATGCGTTTCTTGGTCAGCGGACCCGTGTCTGTGAGGCGGCCGTCGGCGAAGCTGTGAATGACGCCGCGCGGACCAAAGTTCTTCTTGAAATTCGGAAACTCCGATTCCTTCGGATAGTCGGGGTTTTCCGGCTCTTCCTCTGCATTCAGGTGGTAGAGGTTGCCGAAGAACTCGTCGAAACCGTGGTTCGAAGGCAACATCTCGTCACGGTCGCCGAGGTGGTTCTTGCCGAACTGCCCGGTCATGTAGCCGTGGTTCTTGAGCAGGCCGGCGATCGTCGGATCTTCCTTCTTCATGCCCTCGGGCGCTCCCGGCAGGCCGACCTTGGTGAGGCCGGAGCGGATGGGCGACTGCCCGGTGATAAATGCCGCACGACCTGCGGTGCAGCTCTGCTGCCCATACCAGTCGGTGAACAGCGCTCCCTCCTTGGCGATGCTGTCGATGTTGGGCGTCTTGTAGCCCATCATGCCCTGGTTGTAGGCGCTGACATTGAACTGGCCGATGTCGTCGCCCCAGATGATGAGAACGTTCGGTTTCTTGTCTGCCATTTTCGTCTCCTCCCTATGTTTTCGTATTGCCGCTCGGATGCTGCGCCATCCTTGGCTTCAGACCAACCGGAACAGCACGGCGATGAAAGTGAAAATGCCGATGAGCAACAGAACGATCGTGACGGCAAAGAGCGGCGTCTTGTGCGGGTCCTCGTCCACTCCGGCGAGCTGAGCGAACTGTTTGCTCCACAGATAACGAAGTAGCGATCGGTATTGCCACAGCGAGACAGCAAGCGCACCCACGCCGGCGAGGATGAGCGCAAGGCCGAGAACGCGCGGCGACTGCGGGCGCAGCGCCGGGGCGACGCCTTGCATGTCCTGAAAACGCTCGAAGAACTGGACGATCGTGAAGCCGAAGCCGATAAGCGAGACGGACGTTCGCACCCAAGACATCAGCGTGCGCTCGACGCTGAGACGCGTACGCAGCCAAGAGAAATGACTGTCCGATGTCACATGGACTTCAAATCTTGGCGGGTTCTCATCCGCGGGCTGGCTCACCATTCTGATCCCCTTGAATCCCTATTCATCGACATTGTTTCAGCGTACGAAATTGGCCCCAAGGCTTTTGATCATTCACGATTTTGGTCCGAGACGAGCGCTGCTCCACCAGCGCGCGATGCGCGCCGCCGGGCCCCGGATCAGGAGATAGGGAACGAAGGCGAGAACAATCGCCACGACCACAGCTTCAAACGGATAGAAGGTGCCCAGTTGCATGATTTGATAGACGGCATCCAGGATCACGGCGAGCACCATAACCTTGCCCGTCGATCTGACCCCTTCGACAAGGCGCGCGCGGCGCTCGTCAGGCTTTGACAGGACGGTCCAGAAATAAGGCGAGCGCCCGTCGCGCGCATCCTTGATGCCGTCACGTATCCCGAACAAAGTCGCCATCACCGGCTGAAGAAGGAATCTGAGTGCCAGGGGCCCACTCGGCCTTGCGACGAGGTCTTCCCAAAAACGTTGCAGAATGTCTTCGATTGCCATTCGTGCTCATTTCCTCTTTGCGAAGACGGTTGCCTAGAACGGGCGACGCCGTTGCCGGCGCCGCCCGCCCGTAACACGACGCCCCTTACTGCCGCGCCATCGCGACGCGGAGGGCCTCCTCGGGCGACACCTGGTGGTCGGGGTGATTGGCATCGTCCCCGATCGCGAGCTGGATGCCGCGGACGGTGCCGTTGAACTCGTTGTCCTGCGGCCCGTAATCGGGCGAGACCGGCGCGCCGGTATCGCAGCCGACATCGGTGCCGTCATCGGCGGAGAACACCATCGCCGCGGTCGCCTCGACCTTGCCTTCGCCGACCTGCTTGCCGTCGACGAAGAGCGTGACCACGCCGCCCTTGCCGAGGCCGCCGCCAGCATAGGCGAACTCCATGCGGACCTGGTGCGAGCCTTCGGGGATCTTCTCCTTCGATTCGGCGAAGAAGTGCTTCACGCCGATCAGGTTGTAGCAATATTTCAGCTTACCGCCCTTCACGTAGAGCGACCAACCGCCAATATTGCCACCCTGGGCAACGATGACTCCCTCGGCGCCGCCTTCGGGCACGTCGATCTCGGCCGACACCGAGTGCGACTTGTTCTTGATGCTGATGACGGAATTCTCCGACAACCGCCCCATCCCGCCGAACAGGATCTGGGTGTTGCCGCGGATCAGCACCGGGCGGCCGGCGAGGTCGGGGTTGAAGCGCTCTGCTGTGCGGTCGTCGAGCGGCAGCACGTTGTAGCGCGTCGCCTCGATAAGCCAGAGCCGTTGCAGGTCGCGCAGCTTGTCCGGCATCTTCTTGGCGAGGTTCTTCGCCTGGCTCCAGTCTTCGTTCGTGTCGTAGAGTTCCCAGGTATCGTCGTCCCACGCCGGGATGTCTTCGCCGACCAGGATCCACGGCGTCTTGTGCCGCGTTACGGCGGTCCAACCCTTGTGGTAGATACCGCGATTGCCGAACATCTCGAAATACTGAGTCTCGCGGCGCTCGGCCGCCTTCGCGTCGTTCATCGAATAGACCATGCTGACGCCTTCGATCGGCGCCTGCTGCACGCCCTCAACGAAGGTCGGGTGCGGCAGCCCGGCTGCCTCGAGGATGGTCGGCGCGACATCGATCACGTGATGGAATTGCGAGCGAACCTCGCCGTTGGCCTTGATGCCTTTCGGCCAGCTCACGATCGTGCCGTTGCGTGTGCCGCCCCAATGCGAGGCGACCTGCTTGGTCCACTGATAGGGCGTGTTCATCGCATGCGCCCAGCCGACCGCGAAGTGGTTGTAGGATTCCGGCCCGCCCAGTTTGTCGAGTCGCTCCATCAGGAATTCCGGCGTCTCAAGCGCCGCGAGGCCGTTGAAGTTAGCCATCTCATTGTAGGCGCCGATCAGCGTGCCTTCCGCCGATGCGCCGTTGTCGCCGATGATGTAGTAGATCAGCGTGTCGTCGGCCAGCTTCAGCCGGTCGAGCGTGTCGAAGAGCCGTCCGACATGATGATCGGCGTATTCGAGGAAGCCGGCATAGACCTCCATCTGGCGCCGCAGCACGGGCTTCATCTTCTCGTCCATGCTGTCCCAGGAGGGAATCTGTTCGTGCCGAGCGGTCAGCTCGCAATCCTCGGGGATGACACCCAGCTTCTTCTGGCGCGCGAAGGTCTCCTTGCGCAGTTCGTCCCAGCCCTTGTCGAACTTGCCCTTGTACTTGTCGGCCCATTCCATCGGCACATGGTGCGGCGCGTGGGTAGCGCCTGGCGCGAAGTAGATGAAGAAGGGCTTGTCGGGCATCAGCGCGCTCTGCTGGCTGATCCACCCGATCGCTTTGTCGGTCATATCCTCCATGAAGTGATAGCCCTCTTCGGGCGTCTTCTTCACTTCGACCGGCATCGTCCCTTCATAGAGCGACGGATACCACTGGTGCGCCTCGCCGCCGATGAATCCGTAGAAATATTCAAAGCCGCCGCCGCCGGTCGGCCATGCGGTGAACGGCCCGGCCGGGCTGGTCTCCCAGACAGGGACTTCGTGGCATTTACCGAACTGTGCGGTCGCGTAGCCGTTCAGCTTCAGAGTCTTCGCGACGGGAGCCATGGTATTCGGCAGAACCGAGGAATAGCCCGGTGAGCCGGTTGCGGCTTCCGTTATGCAGCCCATGCCGACCGAGTGATGGTTGCGGCCGGTGAGCAGGGCCTGGCGCGTCGGCGAGCACAGCGCGGTCGTGTGAAAGCGATTGTATTTCAGGCCGCGCTTCGCGAGGCGCTCAGCGTTCGGTGTGTTGCAGGGGCCACCAAAAGCGCTCGACGCGCCAAACCCAGCATCATCGATCAAGATTACGATGACATTGGGCGCGCCCTTGGGCGGCCGCAATTGCTCGATCGGCGGAAATTTGGTGTCGGGATCCTTGGCGTCGTAGGTGATGAGGCCCGTTCGCGGCCGCGACGGAATCGGTAGGACGCTGCGGTTGATCTTGTCTTCGCTCATCGTGACCTCCCATTCGGAGGCGCTCTTGCCACATATCTTTGACGGGCGCCCTTCGTAAGGTTTGCCTATTGCCGCTCGGAGCGGAAGGTAATTAACGGTAACCTACGGGCAGAATTCGCTCGGCCAGCGCAAGAGTCAGTCTCTGAGGTGAGCCCGGCTTTCCTCAATGACCCAAGGAAGAACTCCACGTCCTGCGAACGCGCAAACCGCAACGAGACCTCTTGCTGCGTGTTCTTCACTAGAACGCTTTTCTTTCAGTCGGCCACGACCTGCCAGGTATCGTCCGGGTTGAAGCGGTCGATGTATTTGACGATCTGCTCGGTGGTTGGGCCGAGGTCGGTCTCGTAGACGACGCCGTGCTGGTTGACGGCGAAGGTTTTCACGCCGGTTTCGCCGTATTTGGCAGGCCAGGCGATGAGGCCGAAGCCGGCGATCATGTTGCCGTTTATGACGTAGTCGTAGGCACCGCCGGCGATATGGTCGCCCTGGCCGGTCAGGACCTTGTACTTGTAGCCGAAATAGCCTTCGCCCTTGGCCGCGTCCTCGAGCTCGGCCTCACTAACGGCGTCACCGGCCGGACTCTCGCCGTTGATGTCGTCGGTCGGCCAGTAGAGCCCGTCGGTCGCGCCTTCAGAGCTTATCAGTTTCTGCGCGAACTCTTCCACGCCATCCCCGTCGCGGTCCTGCGATGCATAGTCCTCCTGCCCGTCGACGTAGGCGCGCATCGTCTCGATCGCGGTGAGCTCGTTCTCGCCGACATACCGGTTCACGATCTCTTCGAGCCCGGCATAGGTGTCGAAAGCCCACTTGCCGTCCTCGCCCTTGACGATCGGAAAAGGCAGCGGCCACAGCTTGTCGCCGATCTGCAGCGTGCGGCGGTCGCCCTCGCCATCGAGGACAAGCTGCTTGGCCACACCCTCCTTGATCGCCGCCAGCGTCTCGTCCGAGTTCTTGTCGGCCTTCAGCTTTTCCGCATCGAGGCCGAGAAGGGCCGCAACAGCACCGTTGCCGGCGTCGTTCACCGCCTTCTTGAACGCCTCGACAGCCGCTTCCGGCGTGTCGAAGACGGGCGGCTCGGCGGCGGCCGCAAACGCAGTGATCTCCGGCGCTTGCGGCGCGTCCTGCGCGGATGCCGGCTGCGAGACAGCGATGCCGGCTGCAAGCACCACGGCACAGACTGAGCGGAGAAGGATGGTATGCAAAAGTCCCGCGTGACGGGTGGTGCTGAACATCTGTATCATGATCCTGTCCTCCCGTTCCGTTAACGCCGGCGTCCGCCACTGGGGCGCTTGATCTGCTTGTGGCCGCCGCCACGGCTGCCGCCGCCCATCGATTGGTGGCCGCGGTTGGAGCTTACCTTGGTCGCCTTGCCGCGATCGACGTT
>NZ_RZTA01000111.1:22175-22857 GCF_004023115.1 Mesorhizobium sp. M6A.T.Cr.TU.017.01.1.1 | reverse complement strand
GCTCACCGATGCGATGCTGAAGCTGGAGAAGCAGCAGCCCTTCTATGGCTGCCATTACCAGGGGCGCACCTTCGATTGCGGATCGCCGGAAGGCTTTGTCGAGGCCAACGTCGCCTTCGCACTGTGGCGCAGCGACGTGAACGGGAACATGGCGGGCGCCATCCGCAAGCTTCTCGACGAGTTGAAACCGTCAGAGCAGCGGGGTGCGGCATTCTAGCGAGCTGACATTCAGCCGGCCTGCGAACGGCGATTTCTGCGCTTCCGGTACTTGCATAACCCAATGTAGGCCGCGTTCAGGTTCTCGAAACCGCCGTTCCCGCCACTGCCTGACCCGAATCTCGACGTACCCAAACCTTCAACGGCTTGCTTTACGGCTGCAGCGTCACCCCGACGAAGATGCTGTGGGCCGTGTAGTCGCGGCCCTCCAGGTTGCTGGTCTGTTTTTCGGTTCTGGCGCGGGTGGTCAGTCCGGCATACCGGTTCAGCCACCATGTCAGTCCGGCCTCGGCGCTCAGCGTCAGGTCATGGCCGTCGGACCCGATATAGTCGCGCCAGTCCACGCCGAGAGCTGCGTTCCCGATCAGGTTGGCACGGATTTCCCGCTCGCCGGTGAGGCGGCCGGAGTAAAGGATGTCGCCGCTTTCGTCGGGAGTTGTCGTGCCCTCGACGGTGGTTTGGCCGG
>NZ_RZTA01000111.1:0-22165 GCF_004023115.1 Mesorhizobium sp. M6A.T.Cr.TU.017.01.1.1 | reverse complement strand
GTCATCGTCGATCGCTTCCCGCAGCCAGCCGGCCGAGAATTCGCCGGCAAGCTTCTCGCCGAGGTCGAGTTCGGCACCGGCCCGTACGCCAAGCCGTGTCGAGGATCGTTCGAAACCATTGGGGTCGACGCGCAAATCATAGACGCGGCGGCCGATTTCGACCTCGGTGAAAGGCGTGATGGCGGGAGAAATCTCATAGCCGGTACGCAAGGTGGCGGTATAGAGCGTCGAGTCGCGGGCTTTCTGCGACACCGTTCCGCCCGTCGAAAGCTTGGCGTCGCCATAGATGTCGCGTTCGACCGCGCCGGTCAGTGCAAAGCGCATCTTGCCGGCATCCTTCTCGACCGCGAGACTGCCGTCAATGGTCTGGCGCACTGGCTGCTCGATGGTGCCTTCGACAACGACCGGCGACGAAGCCGATTCCGGCGCCGCCTCGTAACCGAGCTTGGCGATGGCGCGCAGATCGTTGTCGAGGTCGACATTGAACGTGCCGTCGACTCGGCCCCGCAACTCCTGAATCTCGTCGCCCGATATGGTCTTGAGAAAAGTGCCGTAGCCGTCGATGACAGCCGAATTCTCTCGCCAGTCGGAGACGGCATTGAAGCGCAGCGTCGTTTCCGACAGCAGTGCCGGCTTGCCGTCGGCGCTTGAATCGGCATTCGACGAGGCCGTCAGGCCTTGTTCGAGCGTCGGCCTGATCACGAACGAGCCGAGTTTGATGCCGGTGGCGGCGAACGGGTCGTCCTCGACCTTCCTGTCCCGACCTTCGATGGCTTCGGCGCGCTCGGCGCCCGGATCGAGCTCCTGCCTGTCGGCGGAATCAATTGTCACGGCCCGGCGGTTGGTGGCGTCCTGGTCTGTCCCGGCGGTGTCCGTGTCGTCCGTCGTGGCTGCAGTCGCGGCGGTGGCTTCTGCCTCGGCGGCCTCTGCCTCGTCTTGATCGGCCGCCCGTTGCGTTGCGCTCGATGGTCGGCGTGGCGGGACGGGAGCGGGCGTTTCCGCAAACGGATCGTCGGTGGCTTCCGGCGGATCGAAAATGCTGCCGGTCGCGGGCGCCGTGTCATCGTCCTGTACGGCGCCCGGGCTGGCCGGCTGATAGGTGGGCGCCGGCGCATCGCTTTGGGTGGTTGCGCCGGCCTGTGCCGTCTGATCCTGGGCGCCGGCCAGAATCGCCGATTCCGAAACCTCGCCGCGCAGCTCGGTTACCTGGGCATAGGGCTGCGCTGGTCGCAGCAAGGCGAAGACGCTGGTCGCCAGCAGCAAGGCGCAGACCGCCTTGCCGTTTCGTCTTCTTTTCATTTCAGGCTGGGCCCCGGACATCGCCACCACTGCTTGCGCGGCGCGCGCGCGCCATACTTACCGAACCGTAAACGGGGATGGTTAACGGAGGGTTGAGGCGGCGGTTCATCAGCCCGCACTGAATGGCAATTCCGTTGGACAGGCGCATGGCAAAGCGCTAATCGCATCAGCCATGCATGCGGGATCCCCAGACAAGAAGCGGCTCGACGGGCAAGCTTCGATAGCCTCGGCGCTCAGAACGGTGGCAACCGAGCAGGCCGGTGTCGCGGCGCTGGCGGCTGCGCTCGAAAACGGATTGGCCGAACCGTTCGCGCGCGCCGTCGACATGGTGTCGCAGATCGAAGGCCGCGTCATCGTCACCGGCGTCGGCAAGAGCGGTCATATCGGCTCGAAGCTGGCCGCGACACTCGCCTCGACCGGCACACCGGCGTTCTTCGTCCACCCTGCCGAAGCCAATCACGGCGACCTCGGCATGATCGCCAGGGACGATGCCATCATCGCCATGTCGTGGTCGGGCGAGAGCCTGGAGCTCAAGGGCATCATCGCCTATTCCAGGCGCTTCTCGATCCCGCTGATCGCGGTCACCGCCGGAGAGAGATCGGCGCTGGCGCGCGAGGCCGATGTTGTGCTTCTGCTGCCGCGCGCGTCGGAGGCCTGTCCGCATGGCCTGGCGCCGACGACATCGACGCTGCTGCAACTGGTGATCGGCGATGCGCTGGCCATTGCGCTGCTCGAAGCGCGCGGCTTCACGCCGGATCATTTCCGCACCTTCCATCCCGGCGGGCAACTTGGCGCCAATCTGACGCAGATCCGCGACATCATGCATGTCGGCGACAGGCTGCCGCTGGTGCCTTCCGGCACCGGAATGCGCGAAGCGATCCTCGAATTGTCGCGCAAGGGGTTTGGCTGCGTGGCGATAACCGCCGAGGACGGTGCGCTGATCGGCATCATCACCGACGGCGACATCAGGCGCCACATCGGCAGCAATCTTTTGGCGATGAGCGTCGATCAGGTCATGACCAAGGAGCCGAAGACGGCCGGGCCGGACACGCTGGTGGCGACGGCGCTGCAGACGATCAACAATTCGGCCATCACCAGCCTGATGGTGGTCGAGGGCAAACGGCCGGTCGGACTTGTCCATCTGCACGACCTGCTGCGCATCGGCGCGGCCTGACAGACATCAGAGTCTGCTTGAAAGTCACTCCGCGGAGATGGGTGGGATCAGCCTTGAACCGCCTCGACCGTCAGCTCCAGATCGGTATCGGCCGCGCCCGTCACGCGCACCTGCGTGCCGGCCGGCAGATCGGGGCCGGAGACGCGCCATAGCGTGTCGCCAAGCTTTATGCGCCCGCGCCCGTCCTTGATCGGCTCGGCAAGCGTCGCCATCCTGCCGATCATTTGTGCGCCGCGGCGGTTGAGCAGTGGCTGGTCGGTCGGGTCATGGCGCCCACCCACCAGTCTCTTGCCGACATAGGTTGAAACCAGCGACATCGCGAGGAAAGCGAGGACCTGGACCTGCCAGGTCCAGAAACCCGCGTCCCAGATGAGCAGGGAGACTGCACCGATCAGCAGCGCGGCGATGCCGATCCATAGCATGAAGATGCCCGGCGCGATGACCTCCATTACGAGGAGGACGAAACCGAGAACCATCCAATTCCAGGGGCCGAGTTCGGAAATGATGCGGTTGAACATGGGATCGGCCTCAGGTCTGGCTGGGGCGAACCACGGGCGGGCGTGAAGCTTGCCGCGCGCCGCCGGCAGTGCCTTCGCTCCCGAAGATTTCCTTGGCGATTGCGCCGATGCCGCCGAGCGTGCCGATCAGTGATGACGCTTCGATCGGCATCAGCACGACCTTGCTGTTTGTGGCAGAGCCGATCTTGGTCAGCGCTTCGGTGTATTTCAGCGCGACGAAATAGTTGAGCGCCTGCACGTCGCCCTTGGAGATCGCTTCCGACACCACCTGTGTGGCGCGGGCCTCGGCCTCGGCGGAGCGTTCGCGCGCCTCGGCGTCGCGGAAGGCGGCTTCCTTGCGGCCCTCGGCTTCCAGGATCTGCGACTGCTTGAGGCCTTCGGCGTCGAGGATCTGCGCGCGCTTGTTGCGTTCGGCCATCATCTGGCGACCCATCGATTCAACAAGGTTGGCCGGCGGATTGATGTCCTTGATCTCGACGCGGGTGATCTTGATGCCCCAGGGATGTGCCGCCTCGTCGACGACGCGCAGCAAGCGTTCATTGATGGCATCGCGGTTTGACAAAAGCTCGTCGAGGTCCATCGAGCCCATCACGGTACGGATGTTGGTCATCGTCAAATTGAGGATGGCGTTCTGCAGCCCGGCGACCTGGTAGGCGGCCTGTGCGGCGTTGAGCACCTGGTAGAACGCGACGCCGTCGACGGCGACGGTGGCGTTGTCGCGGGTGATGATCTCCTGGGTCGGGACGTCGAGCACCTGCTCCATCATGTTCAACTTGGCGCCGATGCGGTCGACGAACGGCACGATGAGGTTGAGGCCGGGACTCAATGTCTTGGTATAGCGGCCGAAGCGTTCGACGGTATAATTGTAGCCTTGCGGGATTGTCCGAATGCCTTTGAAAAGCACGAGCACGACAAGAGCGACAAGAACAAGAAGCGCGATATCGAAACCACTGAAATCCATTTGGCTCTCCCTCAGATGCCGAGCACATTAGAGCGACGCGCGTTCACCGGACGCACAAAGTACGCTCTAATTTTTATACCTGCACATCATGCTTCCCAAAAATCGATTCCGATTTTCGTGCCGATGCGATAGTCGTTTCCATACAACCGACTTCACCAAACACTTAAGTGTGTTTCAGAAATGTTACAATCAGGTGATCGCGGATTGCCGGTGTATAGACAGCCGCGCTAGCTGCGCGATTAAACCCGCTTCAGATCCAGCCTGACAGTTCGCGCCGCACCATCGCCTCGATCACCGCCATGCCCTCGGCACTGTCGTTGAGGCAAGGGATGTGCGCGAACTTCTCGCCGCCGGCGTGATGGAAAGTCTCGGCCGCCTCCCTGGCGATCTCGTCCAGCGTCTCGATGCAATCGACAGAAAAGCCCGGATTGACGATGGCGATCGATCTCACGCCTTCTTCGGCTAATTTCTCGACCGTCTTGTCGGTGTAGGGCTGCAGCCATTCCTGCGCACCGAAGCGTGACTGGAAGGTGGTAATCAGCCTCTTCTCATCCCAGCCGAGCTTTTCGCGCAGCAGCCGGGTCGTCTCCAGGCAATGGGCCTGATAGGGATCGCCCTTATCGGAATAGGGTTTCGGAATGCCGTGATAGGAGGCGATGACCACCTCAGGCTCGAAATCGAGGGTCGTCAGATGGCGCTCGATCGAACGGGCAAGCGCCTCGATATAGACCGGCTCGGCATAGTAAGGCGGCACGCTGCGGATCGCCGGTGCGCGGCGCATCTTCATCAGCGCGCGAAACAGCTGGTCGTTGGCGGTCGCGGTCGTGGTCGCGGAATATTGCGGATAGAGCGGAAAAGAAAGAATGCGGTCGCAGCCTTGCGCGACCAGCCCTTTGGCGACGCTCTCGGTCGAAGGATTGCCGTAACGCATCGCCCAATCGACGACGACATCGGGCAGGTCGCGCAGCGCCTCGGTCAGCTTTTCGCTCTGGGCGCGGGTGTAGGTGCGCAGCGGCGACTCGTTGCGCTGCCGGTTCCAGATCCTGGCATAGTTGGCGCCCGACTTCTTCGGCCGCGTGGTGAGAACCAGCCCATAGAGGATCGGGTACCAGATCGCCTTGTTGAGCTCGATGACGCGCGGATCGGACAGGAATTCCCTGAGATAGCGCCACATCGGCTTGAATTCGGTGCCGTCGGGCGTGCCGAGATTGACCAGTATGACACCGATCCTGCCCGCTCCGACCGGCGGCAGCGGGCCGAGGGCCTTCGCAGCCTTGGGATCGACAGGGTTGGAAAGCGTCATAAAGGGATCTCCGGACACCGCGCGAAACTAGCGATGCCACGCCGGTTTTCAATGCAGCGTCTGGCCGCACCTTATCTTAACCTCAGGCGGAAAGCAGAAAACCCGCCCGGTTACCCGGACGGGTTTTCCGACAATGACGGAAGAACTTAGTTTGCGGCCGGCATAGTCAAGGTTGCGCCGACGGGAAGGCGGCGCGGTTCGTAGTTCTTGTTGGCGTCGGAGATCGTTTTCCACTTGGCGCCATCGCCATAGGCCTTCTCCGCCAGGTCCCAATAGGTATCGCCGGCAACGATCACACGGCTGCTTTCGGCCGGTGCGGCCTCGGCTGGCTTGGCCGGTTCCGCTGCAGGAGCCGGTGCCGCAGGCGCTGCCTCGGCTGGTTTTGCGGGCTCGGCAGGTGCCGGCGTTGGCGGGGCGGGTTCCGCCGGGACCCCCGGTGGCGTCGTGGCGATGTCGCTTGAACCCGCCGGGGGTTCGGGCATCGCCGGCTCCGCAGTTGCGGCTGGAGCCGTTTCTGACGGTTTTGCGGGCTCGGCCGGTGCGGGCGCAGCCTCGGCCGGCTTGGCCGGTTCCGCAGCGGCGGCCACCGCTGCCTCGGTGATGCGGCCATCGAGCTTCGGCGTATAGGGCCGATGCGCGCTGAGATAATCGGCGACCACCTGTTCGAGGCCCGGACCGTAATCATAGGCGTTCTTGGCCTTGTCGGCGAACACCTTGTAGCCGTCGCCGCCCTGGCGCACATAGTTGTTGGTGGCGACCAGGTAATCCTTGTCTGGATTGATCGGGGTCCACGCGCCGCCTTCCATGACCTCGACCGACTTGACGCGCCCGGCATTCGGGGCGGCCGATTTGTCGAATGAATACTTCAGGCCGGCAACCTGCGGGAAGCGTCCGGCACCGTCCTCGATCTGGCTGAGACCGTTCTCGAGCCCGGCAACCAGATCCTTGCCGGAAATCTGGAAGGTCGCCAATGTGTTCTGGAATGGCAGCACGTTCAGCACTTCGCCCATGGTGACGGTGCCCTGATCGATCGAGGCGCGCAGACCGCCGCCATTCGAGATGACGATCTCGACGCCCTGGTCCTTGACGCGGTCGAGGACGGCGTCCGAGACGAGATTGCCCATCTCGCACTCGCGGGTGCGGCAATTCTCACGGCTGCCGTCGATCGCCTTGGTGGTTTCGGCGACCTCCTGGTTCTTCAACGCCTCGATCGGCGCGCCGAGTTCTTTAATGCGGGCAAGCACGGCGGGATCAGGCGCGATCGACTTGTCGAGGTAGATCGGATCACCACTGGCTTGCTTGACGATGCCGTTGTCGTCGAACACGACCTTGAATTCGCCGAGATATTTCGAATAGGACGCCGCCTGGACGACCGGCACTTGGTAGCCGTCCGGATTGTCGACCATCGTCGGGTAGGGGCCTTCAGCCTTGGGGTCGGTGTTGGACAGCAGCGAGTGACTGTGGCCGCCGACCACCACGTCGACACCCGGGATCTTGGCGATGACGTCGCGCTCGCGCTTGTAACCGATATGGCTGACCGCGATGATCTTGGTGTCGCCTTCTCCCTTCAGTTTTTCGACCTCTGATGTGATCGACTTGACGTCGTCTTCGATCTTGACGTTAGGGCCTGGCGAAGCGAGCTCCGGCGTGTCGTTGGTGACCGCGCCGACGATGCCGATCTTCTGGCCGCCGACCTCGATGACGACCGACGGTTTCACACGGTCACCGAGTTTGGATTGCGCGTTGGCCTTCACATTGGCGCCGAGCACCGGAAACTGGATCATGTCGAGGAACGGCGCAAGCGCTGCCTCGCCGTCGTCGAACTCGTGATTGCCGACCCCCATGGCGTCGAATTTCATCTGGTTGAGGAATTCGCCTTCGGTCTTGCCCTTGTAGGTTATGTAGAAGAGCGATCCCTGGAAATTATCGCCGGCGCTGAGCAGCAGCACGTTCTGGCCTTCCAGCTTCTTGCGCTCTTGGGCGATCGCCGTGATCAGCCGCGCCGCGCCGCCGATGCACTCGCCCTTGGTCTCCTCTTCGGCCGAGCAGGTCGATTCATATTTGTTGTTGCTTTCGATGCGGCTGTGCCAGTCGTTGATGTGCAGGATGTTCAGTGTGTAGTCGGCAAAGGACACGCCGGCCGACAGACCAAGCGCGGAGGCCGAAAGGGCGGCAATGGCGGCGATCTTCTTCATTTTCGTCTCCCCGATGACCTGTTTAACGCCCTTGCTTGACTGCAACATAACAGCCAGCTTTTTGCCATGTTCACATCGCGTTTCGGCCGATGCAAGCAGAATCGGGGTCAGCTTTGCCGGCGCAAAAAAGACGGCGGCCTGAGGCCGCCGTCCTTTGCAAAAGCAGTTCAGTGTGGGCTCAGGTGCGCCGCGTCAGCACAAAATTCTGCCCGCTCGCGCTGGTGCAATTGAGCTGCGAGGTGGAGATCAACAAGCAGTTGAAGCTGATCGGCGTCTGGCGGATCAGCGAAGTGCCATGGATCTCGACCGAGGTGCCGCCGGTCATGGTGTAGCTGCCGTCGGCAAGTTTCTGGCCGGTGTCGGTCGCGACGGTGTTGAAGCTGCCGCTGGCGAAGGTCGAAAGGCCCGTGCCTTGCGCATCAATCCACGAGCCTTCGACCGGGCTCCGCGCGGCCAATGGCGGCCCGCCCGGGCCGGCGGTGGTGCACGCCGCCAAGGCGGCAGCGGCCGCGACAATGCCGGCCGAAAGCAGTTTGGGCGCAATCGTCATCATCAAAATCCTCTCCTCTCGTATCGGCCCGACAATCGATCCGATTTTCGGAAAGCACGATGCGTACATTCAAAGCGCCAGAGCGTACTTTGTGCGTCCAAGTGGACGCACGTCGCTCTAGGCCGCCCTCCTTCAATCGCCCGATTTCCAGGCGATTGCAAGGCTGTGAGAGATTGCTACCGAACGAGGATGCTGCACTATCGAACGAGGATGTTGCGGAATTGCCATGGGTCGTTTTTGTCGAGGTCTTCCGGGAACAGACCAGGGCGGTTATCGAGCGGCGTCCAGTCGGTGTAGTAGCCCTTGATCGGCCCGAGATAGGGGGACTGCACTTCCAGGCAGCGCTTGTAGTCCATTTCGTCGGCCTCGACGATGCCGGCCTCGGGATTTTCCAGCGCCCAGACCATGCCCGCCAGCACCGCAGACGTGACCTGCATGCCCGTGGCGTTCTGATAAGGCGCCAGCTTGCGCGCTTCCGCCAGCGACAGTTGCGAGCCGTACCAATAGGCGTTCTTATCGTGGCCGTAGAGTAGCACGCCGAGCTCGTCGACACCGTCGACCAGTTCATTTTCGTCGAGCACGTGATGCACGGCTTGCGCCTTGCCGGCGGCGCCGAACATCTCGTGCAGCGACAGCACGGCGTCGTTGCAGGGGTGGTAGGCGTAGTGGCAGGTCGGGCGATATTGAACCTTGCCCTTCTTACCGCGCAGGGTGAAGAAGTCGGCGATCGAAATCGACTCGTTGTGCGTCACCAGGAAGCCGTATTGCGGTCCAGGCGTCGGGCACCAACTGCGCACGCGTGTGTTGGCGCCCGGCTGCTCCAGAAAGATCGCGGCCTTCGAGCCGTGCTTGTGCTTCTTGGCGTTCTTCGGCATCCACGTCTCATGCGTGCCCCAGCCGAGCTCTGCCGGTTGCAACCCTTCCGAGATGAAACCTTCGACCGACCAGGTGTTCCAGAACACATCCATCGGCTTCGGCTTCTTGGTGCGCTGGGTGTCGCGCTCGGCGATGTGGATGCCCTTGACGCCGGCCTTCTTCATCAGCCTCGCCCAGCCTTCGCGATCATGCTGGGCGGGCTCCGAGAACTCGAGGCCAAGATCGGTGGCGAGGTTGACCAGCGCCTGCTTGACGAACCACGAGACCATGCCGGGATTGGCGCCGCAGGTGGAGATTGCGGTCGCACCGCCGGGGTGCGCGTGCTTTTCTTCGATCATGGATTCACGCAGCGCGTAATTGCTGCGGCTGGCATTGTCGGCCTTGGCGTCGAAATAGAAGCCGAGCCATGGCTCGACGACGGTATCGATGTAAAGCACACCCAGCTTGCGACAGAGCCGCATCAAATCCACTGAGCCGGTGTCGACCGACAGGTTGACGCAAAAGCCCTGGCCGCCATCTTTGGTCAGCAGCGGCGTCAGCAGCTTCTTGTAGTTTTTCCTTGTCACCGCATCCTGCATGAATGTGATGCCGCGCTCGTCGAGCAGCTTGCGGTCGGTATCGCGTGGGTCGATGACCGTCATGCGCGACTTGTCGAACTTGAAATGGCGCTCGATCAGCGGCAGCGTTCCCCGTCCGATCGAGCCGAAGCCGATCATCACGACAGGGCCGGTGATCTCGCCGTAAACGGGCCAGTTTTCATTCGCCATTTATCGATTACTCCCTCAGATAGGCTGAAAAGCCGGGCAAACAGACGCAAAGCGAAGCATTTTTTTGCCCGACCGCCACGCGCTACAACCACAGATCATTGTCATAAACCAGTGAAAAGCGCCAACCGCGGCTACGCTGCGTTGGCGACGTGGTTAAGGCCGAAACCGTGGATGGGCGAAGCTCAAGATCGGCTTTTCTCGCTTCCGCAGCAACCGACGTCCGTTAGGCCGCAATGGCGGGGAGGCTATCCGGGCAACCGTGATGAGGTCGAACGGATGTTCGCGGAGTCCGGAGCTCCATCTTCGCACGCCGGACTGCATTAGGGTGGCATTTCGCCCGCTCCTGCAAACGCCCCGCCCACGGGAAGCTCAATCCCTTGGCGCTTGTCCTTCGATCAAAGTCTTGCGCCGAGCAAGCTGGTTGGCCAGGAAGTCGAGAACCGTACGAATCCGGGTCACTCGCCTGAGGTCCGGGTGGGTGAGCAGCCACAAGGCCGCCTCCATGTCCGCCAGAGGTCCACGCACCCGCCTAAGGTCGGGATCCTGATCTGCCAGGTAGCAAGGTAGCGCGGCGACCCCCATGCCAGAATGTGCGGCGGCCTGCAGGGCCAGGAGCGAATTTGCGCGGTGGACGATCCGATCCTCGGCGACGTTCTGCTTAAGCCATCTCGCCGACTGGAGATGGGCAAGGCTCTCCTCAAAACCTATCCAATCGAAGTCCGGCAGGGGTGCGTCAAGGGGGCGCCGCGCCAGATAGGCTGGCGAAGCGTATGGCGCAGTCGCCAGTTTGGCGAGTTTCCTTCCGACCAAGTTGTCGGGCGGTGCGCCAACCGGCCTGATTGCGATGTCGGCGTCTCTTTTCGACAGCGTGAAGAACGAGTTGTCGACAATGAGTTCGATCATGATCTCCGGTCGTTCCTGGGCCAATACGGTAAAGATCGGACCGAGCAGCTCGACTAAAGTGTCCGCGGTGGTCACCCTTACTGTTCCAGACGGCCGCAAATCCTGGCCAGCCAGGCGGCGCTCAAGATCGGTCAGATCGTCCAAGACGCGGGTGGCGGTAATGAGGGCGATTTCGCCGGCCAGGGTGAGCGTGTATCCATCACGAGCACGCTCGAACAGATGTGCTCCCAAACGCCCTTCCATCGCGCCCAATCGTCGAAAAGCAGTTGAGTGGTCAACGCCCAAATGGCGGGCCGCCGCACTCAGGCTGCCGGCCTCTCCGATGGCGCGTATCAGGCGCAGGTCCGACAGTTCAAAGAGTCTTTGAGTCAGCACAGCCAGACCTCCAAGTCCGGAATCCAACGGGATGCCTCATCAAGCCGATTGCCTCTGTCCGCTCGTTCTTGCGGAAACTGCAAGCTCTGCTTTCATTTTTGCCGGGTGTTTTTGCAAAACATGAAGACAAATATAGCTTGTAGCACATAACCACGGAAGGAGATCGACATGGGCGCTCCCTCGCCAGAACTCTGCAATCTGTGGCTGGCACGCGCCTTCAATGCGCACGACGTGAGTGCAGCAATAGCGATGTATCATCCTGCCGCATCAATCGTTCAGGTGGATCAGGTCCACGGTGGCACAACGATCGCGCGCGGCGCCGACGCCATTCGCGAAACCATGACCGCCTACGTCGGCATGAACCCGCATATGGATGTCGTCACACACCACACCACGATTGCCGGCGACTTCGCGATGACGCGATCGCAATGGCTGATCAAAGGCGTGGATCAAAATGGCAAGCCGATCGAAGTGCATCATCACGGTATGGAGGTGCACCGGAAGCTGCCGGATGGCACCTGGGCCTTTTTTATCGACCATCCCTTCGGCGCAGACCCTAATTGGGCGGTCGAAGCGCCACCAAAAACGGACTAGGCTTGCCGCACTTTAAGGCCTCACGCTTGGCACGGACGCGTCCCTTCGGGATCGGGCTCCATTCGCGGCATGCACAAATGCGGTAACTTCCGTTCGATCCGCCCATACGTTCAAAGCCGCTTGCACAGCACGGCAAATACAGATCATCACGCTTGGATGACCAAAAGCGAATGTCGCCAAGGATAGGCTTCAGTCTCGCCAGTGGCTGCGTAACCGCGACGTGCGCACCACGCCAGCAACGCGCGCGCCCGTTCAGCGGATTTTTGCCCTCGGCGCGGCTGTGGACGCCCGAACCACCAGTTCCACAGGCAGAACGACTTGGCGGGGTGGTTCATTGTCAAGAACCATGCGAGCGGCGAGCCTGCCTTTTCCGATCACGTCGTGCGCAATAGTCGTCAGCGGCGGCGTGGTGCGTGCGGATTCAGCAGTGCCATCGAAGCCAATGACCGATACATGGCCCGGCACCTCTATGCCGCGCCGAACCGCCTCGTCGAGTATTGTGATCGCTTGCCAGTCCGACATGGTCAGGATTGCGGTGGCTTCCGGCACATTGTCGAATACCACTGCTCCAACAGACGGATCGCCCGGCGTCGTCTCGATGATCGGGACATCGTCGATCGACAAATTCGCCTCCGCCAAACCCTGCTTGAAACCGTCGAGCCTTTCGTCGTCGAGTGAGAAGCCGGCCAGAAGCGGGCGCTTTGCCTGTCCGGGCATGTGGACGATCGGAGGGCCCGGAGTCCTCCGTATGGATAAGATGCCAAAATGCCGGTGCCCCAGCTCAGTCAGATGCCGGACGGCAGCAACCGCGCCACTTCTGCCGTCGATCTTTATCGAATTGATGTCGGGACCTGCATCGCTTTCGAGAATGACGAAGGGCAGGCGCCGTCGTTGTGCCGATGTTATGAGACCGATATCCGCGCTGTGACCAAGGATGAAGCCGTCAACGAGGGCCTCGCGGATGCTGGCGAAGCGCGTGTTGTCGGTGCCGTTCACAAGGCTTAGCGTCGTTCCGGCCTCGTCGCAGGCAAGCGAAGCGCCCAGCACCAGCTCGCGGCCATAGGGGCTTCTCATCACCTCGGCGATGGCGTAGGCGCCAGGCGGCATGAAGCCGATGGCATTGAACTTGCCGTCCCGCAGCAAACGTCCTTTCGGGTCGGGGCCGCCAAACCCGAGCGCCCGCGCGGCCGCTTCGACGCGCTCGCGCAATTCAGGCCTGACCAGCTCCGGCCGGTTGAAGACGTTGGAAACAGTCCCCCGGGAAACTCCGGCAGCCTTGCCGACATCGGCTAGGGTTGGCATTGGCGGTTCACTCGTTTCCTTTCAGTTAGACCATAATTTGGAGCGCTCCAAGAATTTTGTTGACTCGAGAGTGGAAAAGGCAGATCGTTGTTCTTGGAGCGCTCCAAATTGGTATATATGGCATTTTTTTGCAACTGAAGCACCGGTAGATTGCAAATAGCCCTTGGTCACAAAGGCCAAGCCAGTGGAGGGAGTCATGGCAGAAACCAATATTTTTCCAGCCTCGCTTATCGGTAAGACTTTCGACTGCGTTTTCGGCGCGTTCGTGCCTCGGCTGACGTTTTTCTCGCCTGAGGAATTGCATGTGCAGGCGTCGATCGGAGCTGCCGAAATTGACGAGGTGGTCAAGATCGACATGACCAGCGTACGCCCGAACCTCGTGCTCATGAGCTGGACGGAACGGAGCGGCAACTTCATTGTGCAGCTGCAGGATCACGAGAATGGGATCGTCCACAATTATGCACGTCTGGCCGATGGGCAGCTTTTCTGTGCCCAAGGCGCCATTCAATCCGTTCCGGCATGACGCTACCCGCGCCGCTGCCCGGCAAGGTGGACGTCGGCCTGCGGCCCGACGTACCGTCGGTTCCCGTTGAGGGCAGTCCGGACGCCAAACTGCTGAAGTGCCGTCATCGATTTCGCCAATGAAGGAGGAAAGTGCGATGGAACTTGCCTACGACAGTCATCTGCTTGCCCGCATTCTTCTAAGCGTTGCGACGGTGGGCTACGGTGTGGTGACAATCAAAGCCGACTTGAACGCAACACACGCCACTAATCCGCTGTGGACTCCGCACGCCCGGTTTCACGTCGTCTGGCAAGTGCTGAGCTACACCGGGGTCGCGCTGATTGCGCTGGGACTTATCTGGATTGCAGGGCCACTCGAAGCCGAGCGGCTCTATCTCGCCGGCGGATTGGGCGCCGTCATGTATGGAGCGTTCTTCGTGGCCATGCTCTCACGACCGATCTATGGCGGCGTGCTCTATGACGAGAACGGCTACCTGCCATTCCGACCGCCGTTCGGACCAGCAGGCTGGCAGTGGGATGTCAATGTCACGGTCTTTACCGCGATGTCGGCGATCCTGCTGCTAGGCCTGGCCGCAATTTAGGACAGCGCCAGCGCCTTGAGCCGAGCGACCAGCCGGTGACGCTCGTCGGTCATGCCCTTCTAGTCGAGTTGGGCAAGGGTCGAGCGCCAGCAGTTGCGCGGCGAAAGATGCGGCGAGCATTGCCGGCGCCGAGAAAACCGGTGAGCAAGAAGACGGGCATCTCATCCATGCGCGCAAGACTCGCATAGACCCGAGAGCTCCACCGTGGCCGACTTGGTTCGGAAGCCCTGCCGTCGGGCAATCCGGCGCAGCACCCGCTCCAATGCCGGATCGTGAACTTCACTTGCTCGCCCGCAATTCGCGCAGATAGCAAAGGCGGCGCGCCCGTGGGTGCATTCGCCATGGACGCAAAGCGCGAACGCGCTCAGGCTCTCGATCCGGTGGATCAGGCCCTCCTCGATGAGCCGATCCAGGGCGCGATAGATCTGTAGCGGTGAGCGGAGTCCTTCCTGGCGAAGGAGCCCAAGCAATTCGTAGGCCCTCATCGGTCTGTCGGAGCGCGTCAGCGCGTCGAGAACCAACTGCTGATTACGTCCAGGCATCCGTTGTTCCTTCGTGTTCCACGCAGTTTCGAGCACAATGGCGACCAATTGTTATAGTATAACGTTTTCGGTTGACGAACGTGATAACATAACACAACGGATCGTCAAGAGCGGGATCGAATGGTGGCTGTGTGACCTTTCAAGACCTGACGCTGAGCTACAACGGTCCCCCGCCATGCATCACCTCGACGGGATCGTCCGGCCTGCCATGTGCGTCCGTCATGTCTCCCACAGAACCGCTTGAACAGAAGGAGTTGATCGAATGTCCAGGACGCTGAAGCTTGCCGCCTTGGTGGGCGTCATAACATCGTTGCCAATCACCCTGTCGGTGGCTGCGGCCGAGAACCTCAAAGTTGTCGCGAGTTTCTCGATCATCGCCGATTTCGCCAGGAATGTCGGCGGCGACCGTGTCGACATCATCGCGCTGGTCGGTCCGAATGGTGACGCCCATGTCTACGAGCCGAAGCCGGCGGACGCGGCCGCCGTTGGTTCGGCCGACGTGGTGCTGGTCAACGGCCTCCAGTTCGAGGGCTTCCTCCAGCGTCTCGTCGAGGCGAGCGCCACGAAGGCGCCGATCGTGGAATTGACCAAAGGCGGCGAGGTGTTGCGCAACACCGAGGAAGAGCATCACCATGATCACGATAACGCCGCCAAGGGCGAGGAAGGGCACGCTGCGGAGGCGGAAGAGGGCCATGAGGAACCGCACCACCATCACGGCGAGTCCGATCCCCATGCATGGCAATCCGTGCATAACGCTGAGGTCTATGTGAAGAACATCGCCAACGCCTTCTGTGCCGCCGATGCAGCCGGCTGTGACACCTATCGGGCCAATGCTGAATCATATGGCGAGCAGATCGAGGCGCTGGAAGAGGAGATCAAGGCTGCTGTAGCCGAAATCCCCGAGGGCAAGCGCACGATCATCACCTCCCACGACGCCTTTGGGTATTTTGAGCACGAATACGGCATAAAATTCCTCGCGCCGGAGGGCCTCTCCACCGAATCTGAAGCCTCAGCCGCCGACGTCGCGGCCCTCATCAAACAGATCAGGCAAGACAAGGCTTCGGCAATCTTCGTGGAAAACGTCACCAATCCCCGCCTGATCGAGCAGATCGCTAGCGAGACAGGCCTGAAAGTCGGCGGTGAACTCTACTCCGACGCCCTGTCGGGCGAGAACGGCCCGGCCGCGACCTATATCGAGATGATGCGGCACAACATCACGACGATCAAAGGCGCGATCCTCGCAAGCTGATCGCCACGATGGAAAGGCGGAGCAATCCGCCTTTTCGTTGACCACAATCGGTTATGTAATAACATCAAGGAGAATATCGTGAGCACAAATTGGGCGTCAGCCACGGCCATCGCGCTGCTTCTGTCTGTATCAACAAGTGCTGCCCATGCCGAGGAGGTAACCGCCTGGCGCCTCTTTATCTCGGACCACGCGGATCCGAAGGTGACCGTAATCGATGCGGTCAATGGCGGAAAGCTCGACACGTTCCAGATCAAAGGGCCGGCGTCGCTCCATCGCAGCGAAAGCGGCCGGACCGTGTTCGCCGTGCAGGGCTCGGCCGGCGTCGTTACCGGGATCGCGAGCGGCATTTCCTTCGAGGACCACGGCGAACACGGCGACATCGACGTCGAAGCGCCGAAGCTTGCCGGCGTCGAGATCGTAGGCGAGAAGCCGTCGCATTTCGTCGAGCATGACGGAGATTTCGCCGTTTTTTTCGACGGCGAAGGTGTCGCCCGTATCATCTCCGAGAAGGCCGTCCTGGAAGGCAAATCGGATTTCAGGGAAGTGAAGACGGACGCGCCGCAGCACGGCGTCGCAGTCGCCTATGGCTCCCATGTCCTCCTGTCGGAGCCGAACAGGGAAAAGCCGGACGAGCTCCCGGTCGGCATCAGGGTCGCTGACAAGGCTGGCGCGCAGGTCGGCGGCATCCACGCCTGCCCCGACCTTCACGGGGAGGCATCTTCCGGCAATATCCTGGCTTTCGCCTGTGCCACCGGCCTGCTTGTCGTCACCCAAGGCGACGGCACCCCGGCGATCCGCCATCTGCCCTATGCCGACAGCCTGCCGGACGGCAAAACGACAACTCTGATCGGCGGCAGAGGCCTGCAATATTTCCTCGGCAACTACGGTGCCGACAAGGTGGTGCTGATCGATCCGACACTCGAGAGCGACGCATTCCGGCTGATCGGCCTTCCAACGCGCCGCGTGCATTTCGCGGTCGATCCCGTTCGTGCGAAGTTCGCCTACGTCTTCACCGAGGACGGCCAGCTTCACCAGATCGACGTGGTGAAGGGGGAGATCGCAAACTCACTCAAGCTGACCGATCCCTATTCGATGGATGGCCACTGGAGCGACCCGAGGCCGCGTGTCGCGGTCGCCGGCGACAGGATCGTGGTCACGGATCCTTTGCAAGGTGTGCTGCATCTCGTTGACGCGACGTCGTTCGAGAAGACCGGTGATATTGCTGTCGAAGGCAAACCCTTCAACATCGTTTCCGTCGGCGGCTCCGGTCAGACCCACGAAGGCGAATAGTCGCCCCTCCCAAGCGGCTGCCGCGCGTCCGGCCCATTCTTTCTCGGGCCGGACGCATCTTCCCGACGCGCAAGGGAAACCATGATCGAGACACAGCCATCGGCGTCGTCCGGTGCCTTATCGGTTGCGTTTCAGCCCAGCCGCGCCGGAATCAATCCGCGCAGCGAATTGCCGACAAACAACGCCTTGGCCGATTTCAAGTCATCCAAGGTGTAGATTGCTTCGCGGGCACGACCTTCATCCAGCAATTCGCCACGCAACACGCCAGGCAGCAGGCCGCAATCGAGCCGCGGCGTTGCCAGCACTCCGTCGCCGAAATCGGCAAAGAGATTGGTGATCGTGCCCTCACAGATTTCGCCACGCTCGTTGGCCAGCAGCACCTCGTCGGCGCGGCTAATTAAATATTCGGCTCGCGCCCGCTGATAGGTATCCCGGCGGCTCGTCTTGTGGCGCAGCAGCGTGTCGCTCGAATCGAGCCGCACCCGCGCCAGTTGCAGTCTCCACACCTTGTCGGCTGCATGCGGCTCATAAGGCAGCGCCGAGACCGTCACCTTGCCGCTGCGCGACAGGACAAGCCGTGTGCGCAAGGCCATGTCCGGCCGGTCGACGGCGTTCCTGAGTACCTCGCCGACCTTCTGCGGATCGCAGGCAAAACCCAGTTCGGCTGCCGAGCTGTAAAGGCGTGCCAAATGGCGGTCGAAACGGAGGAAGCCCTGGCCCGGCTGCCAGCGCATGGTTTCGATCAGGTCGAAATCGGCGGTGTTCCCGTCGCGTAGCGCGCTTTCAGCAGGCACTCCTGATACTCCTCCTCGGCCGTAGAATCGAAGACGACGCCGCCACCGATATTGTAGACGGCCTCGCCACTGGAAAAGAGCGATATCGTGCGGATCGCCACCGAAAAGCGCATCGTGCCGCTGGGCGCGATCCAGCCGATGGCGCCGCAATAGACGTCGCGCGGCGTGCCTTCCAGATCGTGCAGGATTTCCATGGCACGGATTTTTGGGGCGCCGGTGATCGATCCGCATGGAAACAGCGCAGCGAAGATCTGGCGGATGGTGAGGTCGGGCAAGAGCTTGGCCCGCACGCGGCTCACCATCTGGTGGACGGTCGGGTAGCTCTCAATGCGGAAAAGCTCCGGCACCTCCAGCGTGCCGACCTCGCTGATCAGCGAGATGTCGTTGCGCAACAGATCGACGATCATCCGGTTCTCAGCCTGGTTCTTCTCGTCATTGAGCAAGAACGCCTTCAGCCGCTTGTCTTCCGCCTTGGTCGCGCCGCGCGGGGCGGTGCCCTTCATCGGATGGGTCTCGATCATGCCTTCGGCATCGATCTCGAAGAACAGTTCCGGCGAACGCGACAAAACGACCGGATCGCCGAGCGCGATCAGCGCGCCGTATTTCACCGGCTGGCGGTCCGTCAGCGCATCGAAGGCAGCCAGCGGGTCGCCCGACCACTGCGCATGAACCGGAAAGGTCAGATTGCCCTGATAGCAATCACCCTTGCGAATGTGATTGTGTAGCCGCGCAAAGCGTTTTGCGTAATCTTCTGAAGACCAGGCAGCCCTTGCGTCGAAGATCGGACCGTTGGTCGCCGGCGCGTGGCTGCGCACGACCGTCTGTTCGACAGGCGCGTCGAAGATCCCCAGGCAGACAAGCGGGGCGCGGCGTCCACCAGGCAGCAGTGGAACGAGCTTCGGCTCGAGCAGGTAGCCGGCCTCGTAGGAGAAATATCCGGCCAGCCATTTGCCGGCGTCATGCGCGGCCTGCGCAATTTCCAGCGCCGGCAGGAAATCCTCCGCCTCATGCGCCACGATGATGCCGGACGGACGGTCGAAAACGAGCTGATGCGCGCGCTCATCATTCCGGAAAATTGCAGAGGGCAGGGACATGGGGCTCGGATGCTGCGATCGATAACGCAAGCTATCGCTCTATATGGGGGCTCGATCGCGCGCAATCGAGAGAGCGGCGTCTCAAGACGCAAAGGCAGCCTTGGTGCAAAAGCAAACCGGCGGCACCTCGAGGCGCCGCCAGTCTGTGCTCGATGCCGGCAGGCAATTCAGGTGTTGCTCGCAGTCCCCGCGGTCGGGAAGCGGCGCGCAAATTCCTTCTCATCGCCGGCGGCAAGCAGTTTCGCCTGCTCGATCCAGCGCTCACGCTCGATGCGGCCGTCGAACTGGAGAACGTCTTCGATCCGCTTGATATCCGCCGCCGTCCAGGCGGCGATCTGAGCGTAGGTCCTGACCCCAAGGCCGTGCAGCTTCCGCTCGTTGACCGGGCCGATGCCGATCAAGCGACGCAGACTGTCGGGCTTGCCCGCTGGCGCTGTTGCCTTGCCTGC
Organism: Mesorhizobium sp. M6A.T.Cr.TU.017.01.1.1; assembly: GCF_004023115.1. Taxonomy (NCBI): domain Bacteria; kingdom Pseudomonadati; phylum Pseudomonadota; class Alphaproteobacteria; order Hyphomicrobiales; family Phyllobacteriaceae; genus Mesorhizobium; species Mesorhizobium sp. M6A.T.Cr.TU.017.01.1.1. Next base: position 2,827 of record NZ_RZTA01000111.1, on the reverse strand, counting down.
GGTGACTTTCTTTGCCGCCGGCGCAGCCTTGTTGGCTGTGGCGCTCGTTTTCGACGCGGCCGCTTTCGACGCACTTGCCGCTGGCGCGGCTGCCGCCTTGGCGGCCGCCGGTTTCTTGGACGCGGTCTTTGCCGGCGTCGATTTGGCCGGCGCGGTCTTTGCCGGCGCGGACGTCGACATCAATGCCGACGGTGCCGGGATTGCTGCCTTTGTCGCGCCGGTCTTGGCGCCTTGTGCCTCGGCCAACTGGCGCTCCAGGTCGGCGCGGGCGCCACGGCATACATCCAGCTCACCGGTCAGGCGGTCGGCATCGGCGCGCAGCCTGTCGCGCTCGCTGCGCGTGCGGTCCATGTCACCGCGCAGGCTGTCGAGCTCGCCACGCAGGCGTCCCCAGATGAACCAGCCAACCAACACACCTACCAAGAACGCCAGGAGCATGTAGAAAAAAGTGCCCATTGTCTCTCTCTCCAGTCCGATCCATCTGCCGTGGCCTGGAGTGGTGACCTTGGCACAAGGACCATTCGATGGTGGCTCCGCTGTTCGCGGAACAGCCGGCTTAAATCGAGCTGTCGGCGACCGGCTTTTCCTGCCATGGCCAACGGCCGCTGTCGCATTCGCCGAAGCGCCGTGACCGGCCGGAGATTTTTTCCTGGCCTGAGCCCCGCGCCCGACTGAGCTTGAGGCGGGACGCTATCATACAGATTCCGGAAAGCTAACGGAAAATTTCACGGAGAGTTATTTAAGAACATATATTTAGGGCAAGAATAGAACGGCCCGAATATGCATTGCGGCTAAACTGTTCTGTCGGCCCCGGATGTTCAGCGCTGTGTGTCAATTGTCCAAAGCTTCGAGCTCGTCGATCAGGCCGCCGATCACGCCAAGTCCGATCTGCCAGAAGGCAGGGTCGGTGGCGTCAAGGCCGAAGGGCGCAAGGAGCTCGGAATGATGCTTGGTGCCGCCGGCGCGCAGCATGGTAAAATATTTCTCCTGAAAGCCACGCTCTGCATTCTGGTAGACCGCATAGAGGGAATCCACCAGACAGTCGCCGAAAGCATAGGCGTAGACGTAGAAGGGCGAATGGATGAAGTGCGGGATGTAGGTCCAGAACACCTCATAGCCGTCGCGCAGCTTGATCGCCGGCCCGAGGCTTTCCGCCTGCACTTCCAACCAGAACTGGCCGAGCCTGTCGGATGTCAATTCGCCGTTCTTGCGTTCGGCATGCACCTTGCGCTCGAATTCGTAGAAGGCGATCTGGCGCACGACCGTGTTGATCATGTCCTCGACCTTCTGCGCGAGCATGGCCTTGCGCTCGCGCTTGTCCGTGGTCTGGTCGAGCAGCGAGCGGAAGGTCAGCATCTCGCCGAAGACGGATGCCGTCTCGGCCAGCGTCAGCGGCGTCGAAGCCATCAGCGCGCCCTGGCCTGCGGCCAGCACCTGATGCACGCCATGGCCAAGCTCATGCGCCAGCGTCATCACGTCGCGCGGCTTGCCCATGTAGTTGAGCAGAACATAGGGATGCGCCGACGGCACGGTCGGATGCGCGAAGGCGCCCGGCGACTTGCCCGGCCTGACCGGCGCGTCGATCCAGTTGCGGTCGAAGAAAACCCGGGCGATCTCCGCCATGTCAGGTGAGAAGCGCTGATAGGCGGAAAGCACCGTGTTCTTGGCCTCGTCCCAACCGATGATCGCCTGCGGGGTCTCTGGCAATGGCGCATTGCGGTCCCAGTGGTTCATCACGTCCATGCCAAGCCAACGCGCCTTCATCGCGTAGTAGCGGTGCGACAGGCGAGGATAGGCATCGCGAACGGCTGAGGCGAGCGCATCCACCACGCTGCGCTCGACGCGGTTGGCGAGATGGCGCGAATCGGCGATGTCCTCGAAGCCACGCCAGCGGTCGGAAATCTCCTTGTCCTTGGCCAGCGTGTTGGTGACCAGCGTGAACGTGCGCAAATTCTTGCGGAAGGTTGCGGCCAGCGCTTCAGAGGCCCGGCGGCGCACCTCGCCATCGGCGTGCTGGAGGCGGTTCAGCGCCGGCTCCAGGGTGAGCTCCTCGCCATCGATGTCGAAGCGCAGATCGGTCATGGTCTCGTCGAACAGGCGGTTCCAGGCGCCGCGTCCGGTAATCGACTTCTCGTGGAAAAGCTGCTCGACCCGATCCTCGAGCTGGTAGGGTTTGTCCATGCGCAGGTCGAGCACCCACGGCCGGTAGTGAGCGAAGGCGGGATCGGCAGCAAGCGCCGTCTCGATCGCGGCATCGTCGATGAGGTTCAGCTCGAGCGCGAAAAACAGGAGATGCGCGCTAGCGTCGGTCATCTTCTCCTGAATGTCGCCATAGAGCTTGGCGCGCTGCGGATCGGCGGTGTTGCCGGCATAGACCAGCCCGGCATAGGAGACGATCCGGCCGATCAGTTCCTCCAGCGCTTCATAGGCGGCAAGCGCCTCGCCCAGCCTGCCGCTGTCGCCGCGCTCCGCCTCGGCGGCGAGCGTGCCTTTCCAGCGGCTCTCGAAGCTAACGGCATCGGCGGCCGCCTTGGCGATGTCGCGCGTCAGCTCGGGGGCGTCCATGCCCGGATAGAGATCGGTGAGATTCCATTCCGGCAGATCGCCGAGCTCCGCCGCGCCCTGACCGGACGATGCCGCCGCAAGCTGCCGACCAAAAACTTTGCGCATTGCCATTTCTTCCAGAACCAAGATTCAAGGGGCCAAAATTCGAGGGGAACAGGAAGCCGGTCAAATCCTAAGGAATTCGTTCACCGGGTTTTTTGAAACCTTGTTTAGAACCCTGTGCCAAGATGATCCACAGGGCGGAGTCTCCCCTTGGGTGGGC
>NZ_RZTA01000110.1:0-23280 GCF_004023115.1 Mesorhizobium sp. M6A.T.Cr.TU.017.01.1.1 | reverse complement strand
CTCATGAAGAACACGACGCTCGCTTTTGCGTTCGTTTCGCCGGCGCTCCTCTTCCTGCTGGCGGTTCTCGGCTGGCCGCTCGTTCAAGCCGCCATCCTGAGCTTTCAGGATGTCGGCGTGATCGGCTCTGAAGGCCACTTCATTGGGCTCGGCAACTATGCGACGATCCTCGGCGGCGCCGGCTTCTGGCGGGCGCTTGGCCGCAGTGTCGTCTGGGTGCTGTCCAACGCGGTGGTGCAGACTTTGTTGGCGCTGGCAGCGGCGCTTATCCTCAATCAGAAATTTCCCGGCGTCCGGATCGCACGCACCTGGATAATTCTCACATGGATTGTGCCGACCGTGGTCGTTGTCATCATCTGGCGGTGGTTGCTTTCCTCGTCGGGCGGCATGATCAACCCTCTTTTGATCCAGGCCGGCGTGATCGAGCGTCCGGTTGGTTTCTTCGCCACGCGCGAAGGCGCCATGACCACGCTGATCATGATCAATTCCTGGCGCTGGTTTCCATTCACCACACTGATGATGCTGGCTGGCCTGACGCGCATTCCGGGCGATCTCTACGAGGCGGCGCGGATTGATGGCGCTGGCACGTTCCAGCGTTTCAAGCGCATCACCTGGCCGTTGCTGCAACCGACATTGATGGTGCTCGGCGTCGTCGGCACGCTTCTGTCCTTCAACGTCTTCGATGTGATCTGGCTGCTCACCGCGGGTGGTCCATCCGGCGCGACCCAGACATTGCCTGTGCTCATCTATGAAACCGCCTTCAAGGGCTATCGTTTGAGCGAAGCTGCGACGATTTCCGTTCTCACCAGCATCCTCCTGATGGGATTTGCCTTTTTGACGACGCGAGCCATGACGGCGGCGGAGGCGGATCGATGAGGCGTACTTTCGGCCAGTCACTTTCGCTCTATGGCGGCGTTCTGGTCCTTGTTCTCGCGATCGGTCTGCCGTTCTGGTGGGTGTTGACCGGCTCCATCAAATTGCCGAAGGAAATCATCCAGCGTGTGCCCACGATGGTGCCGCACAGCTTTACCCTTCAACATTTCGAAAAGCTGCTGCAGGCTTCGGATTTCCCGATTTATCTGTTCAACAGCATGGTTGTGGCGCTGTTTTCCACGGCCTTCACGGTGTTGCTTGCCTTGCCTGCCGCCTATGCCTTTTTTCGCATGGAGTTTCCGGGCCGCAACGCGCTCTACAAGACGATCCTGCTCGCTTACGCTTTCCCTGGCGTGGTGGTGCTGATCCCGCTCTACGGCCTGTTCGCGAAGGTCGGGCTGATCGACAGCCCCGTGGCGCTGGTTATCGTCAACGTTGCCTTCGCATTGCCGTTCTCGATCTGGATGATGCGTTCATTCCTGGCGACCGTTCCGCGCGAGATCGAGGAGGCGGCGGTCGTCGATGGAGCACCCACCACCACCATTCTGATCAGAATCCTGATGCCGCTGATTGCGCCGGGCATCGCCAGCGTCGCTATCTTCGCGTTCATCTCGTCCTGGACGGAGTTCCTGTTCGCCTCGGTATTGATCGTGTCGGATGCCAGGCGCACCATTCCGGTCGGCTTTGCCGGCATTATCGGCCAGTATCAGATCGACTGGGGCCTCCTGCTTGCCGGCGCCACGGCAGCCATCATTCCGGTCGTCGCACTCTTCGCCCTTGTCGGCCGCTGGTTCGTCTCCGGCCTTACCGATGGCGCCGTGAAATAGGCTCGAGGGAAGAACTATGGCGGGTCTATCACTTCAGTCGGTCAGGAAGCGCTTTGGCGAAACGGAGGTTATCGGCGGTGTCGATCTTGACGTCGCCGATGGTGAGTTTGTCGTCTTTGTCGGCCCCTCCGGCTGCGGCAAATCAACGCTTCTGCGTATGATCGCCGGGCTGGAAAGAACGTCCGACGGGCGTATCCTGATTGGCGGGCGCGACGTCACCGACGAGGATCCAGCCAAGCGCGGTATAGCCATGGTATTCCAGACCTATGCGCTCTACCCGCACATGACTGTGGCAACCAACATGGGATTTCCGTTGGAGATGGCCAAACGCCCCAAGGAGGAGATCGACCGCAAGGTGGCGGAAGCGGCGAAGATACTGCATCTGGAGGCCTATCTCGGGCGTAAGCCACGCGAGCTTTCCGGCGGCCAACGCCAACGCGTTGCCATCGGCCGCGCGATCGTGCGCCAGCCGGGCGTCTTCCTGTTCGATGAGCCGCTGTCGAACCTCGACGCCGAACTGCGTGTGCAGATGCGCATCGAGATCGCCCGGCTGCATCAGGAACTCGGCACGACCATGATCTATGTCACGCACGACCAGATCGAGGCAATGACGCTGGCCAGCCGTATCGTCGTGCTGCGCGCCGGTCGCATCGAGCAGGTCGGCGCCCCTCTGGAGCTTTATGAGAATCCCGACAACAGTTTCGTGGCAGGCTTCATCGGCTCACCACGGATGAATTTCGTCCCGGCCACGGTCATGGCTGTCGAAGACGGACGGGCTGTGGTCACGGCGCCGGAGGCCGGCCTCGTCGGCATGGCCGTTGCCACACGCGGCGCGCCGCCGAAACTGGGAACATCTGTCAGCCTCGGCATTCGCCCAGAGCATTTCGTGCCCGCCAAAGGCGCGTCTGGGGCGCTTTCTGGCAAGATCTCCCTTGTCGAGCGCCTGGGCGGCGTCACCTACGGCCATGCTTTGCTCGCTAGCGGCTCGATGATCACCGTTGAAAGCCGTGACACGGATCGTTTCGAAATCGGCAAAACGGAAATCTTCGGGTTCCAACGCGCGTTTCTGTTCGGCGCCGACGGCGTTCGATTGTAAGTGTCGGCTCTGGGTGAGTTGATGGGGCGAGCATCATTCCCCCAGAGAAATTGCGGGGCCTCCCTTTTATTGTGCATTGCACAAAATCTGGCCTGGGGTTACCATTCTTCCGTTGTGGGCGGATGGGCTTGGGTGACGCCGGAGCGGTGAGCGACCGACGCTTTGTCGACGCTGCCCTCATAGCTGAGGATACCGATGACCTTTTCAAGCCCTGACAAGTCCGGTGCTGCAAGCCTCGAGTCAATCGCTCGAAACGGCAGCCTGCTGCGCCGCATTGCCGTGCGGATTCCGACATATCTGTCGGACCTTCGCGAGAATCCGGCATGGCTGCCGATGTTCATGCTGGCACGCACCATGCCGGCGCGGCGGCTGCATTGGCGTGGCGCAAAACCGGTTCGACCGGCGCAAAAAGCCCAGGAAACGATGTTCACCAGCGTCGATCGTGATGCGGCGGTGCGCGCGCTCCGCTCGGACGGCCTCTTTTCCGGGCTTGCCCTGCCGTCGTCGATCCACGAAGAGATCGCCAGCTTTGCGCAGCGCACGCCTTGCTTCGGCAATTTCGACCGTCGGCTGGAGTTCTTGCCGGCCGAGCATGCCGACGCCGAGAAGCACTTCGGCCGTCCCTTGCTCAGCGGGCACTTTTTCGAGCGGATCCTCGACTGTAATGCTGCGCTTACCGTGCAGCGCGACCCGCTGCTTCTCGACATCGCCGCCCATTATCTCGGCAGCCAGGCGAAGCTGATCACCACGCGCGTCTGGTGGAGCTTTCCGACGAGTTCCGTCTCCGACGCCGAGAAGAACCTGGCGTCGCTTGGCAAATACCACTTCGATCTCGACGATTGGCGGATGCTGAAATTCTTCTTCTATCTCAATCCGGTCGATACCGAGACCGGTCCGCATGTCTATGTCCGCGGCAGCCACAATCGCCGCATCCTCAAGCACCAGATGACGCTTCTCGTCGGCCATCCGGCGGAAGAGGTTCTAAAGGTCTACGGCGCGAAGAGCCCGATTACGCTGACCGGCGAGGCGGGTTCGGGCTTTGTCGAGGATCCCTTCGGCTTCCACATGGGCACCGTGCCGACGCGCAAACCGCGGCTGATGATGGAAGTCGGCTTCGGCGTTTCGCCGCCCTCACGGCGGCGGTTCCACGGTGAGCCCGTCATCCGCTGATCTTTGCCGCTGATTTTTGGGAAAGCCCAGAAGCAGCCTTTCCGGAACTTGGCCTAACTTGTCTTGGTGCCGCCGCGCCGCAGATGTTCGTCCAGGCGCGGCATGATCTCGACGAAGTTGCAGGGCATGTGCCGGTAGTCGAGCTGCGGCTTCAAAATGCCGTCCCAGGCGTCCTTGCAGGCGCCGGGCGAACCCGGTAGCACGAAGACGAAGGTCGCGTTGACGACGCCGCCGGTGGCACGGCTCTGGATCGTCGAAGTGCCGATCTTGTCGTAGGAAATGCGGTGGAACACTTCGGAAAAGCCGTCCATGCGCTTTTCGAAGATCGGCTCCAGCGCCTCCGGCGTCACGTCGCGGCCGGTAAAGCCGGTGCCGCCGGTGGTGATGACGACATCAATCGCTTCATCCTTCGACCAGCCCAGAACCTTGTCGCGAATTTTCTGGCGGTCGTCGGTGACGATGTCGCGGTCGGCCAGGACATGGCCGGCCTCCACGATGCGGTCGGCCAGCGTCTGGCCGGATTTGTCGTCGGCGAGGCCGCGGGTATCGGAAACGGTCAGCACCGCGATGCGCACGGGAATGAAGGAGCGGCTCTCGTCAATCCTGACCATGTGCGTCAGCCTCCGATGTCATGCTTCGCGTTGCGGCGACGAACCAGTCGGGATGGCGGCTGCGAATATCGACGGCCGCGCGCTTGGCCACATTGCCGGTCTCGAACAGCCCGAAGCAGGTCGCGCCGGAACCGGACATCCGGGCGAACCCCGCTCCGGCCTTGTTGAGCACAGAAAGCGCCTTGCCGATGGCGGGTTGGATCGCCCGTGCAGCGGGCTCGAGATCGTTACGCGTGATCTCCAGCCAATTGCGGATGCTGTGGAAGTCGAGGCTGCGCGGCAGCGGCGGCAATCCCTCATTGTCGCGATGGGAAAGCGCGTTGAACACCTCGGCCGTGGAGACGGCGATGCCGGGATTGACGAGGACCAGCCCGAGTGCGGGAAAGCCCGGCACGGCCGACAGCTCGTCACCAACACCGCGCGCTATCAGCGGTTTTGCCGTAAGGCACATGGGAACGTCGGCGCCCAGCGAGAGGCCGATCCGCGCCAGTTCGGCTTCGTCGAGGTCCAGTCTCCACGTCTCAGCCAGCCCGCGCAGCACCGTTGCGGCGTCGCTCGAGCCGCCGCCGACGCCGGATGCGACCGGCAGGTTCTTTTCGAGCCTGATGGCGACCGGCGGCGCATGTTGGAGACCGGCCCGCTTCCGCAGCGCGTCGCGCGCTTTGACGACCAGATTGCTGTCGTCGAGCGGGACCGCGGAGGCGTATCGGCCCGACACGGAAAACCCGTCGCTGTCGGCGAGCTCGATCTCGACCCTGTCGCCGAAGCGCGTGAACACCGCCAGGCTCTCGATCGTGTGATAGCCGTCGGCGCGCCTGCCGGTGACGTGCAGCGCGAGATTTATCTTGGCATGCGCATGCAATGCCCGGACGGTGATGCCGGAATCCACTGTGTCAGTCGCGAGCGGGATGATGTCAGTCCTTGGCCAGACGGTATTCGCCGGTCTTCGGGTCCTTGACCAGCGTGCCCATTGAGCCGTTGGTAGCCTGCTTTTCGGTGCGCCGTATCTTGGCCGTCACGCGCTCGGCTTCCCTGACAAAGGAGCGATAGCCGAAATAGGCGAGGACGCCGACTGCGATGAAGAAAATGATCTGTGGCATGTCAAACTCCTTCCTCGCAAGGCCGGCTGCGGCGGCCGGTCGGGTCGGTCAAGCTCTTAAGTTAAACGCTTTTACCGGTTTTTCAAAGCCCGAAGCGAGCCCACAGCGCGCGCTCTTCCGCCGCATCGATCATGCCGCTTGCGGCAGCAGCGGCGATATCGGGCGCTGAAAAGCCCCCCTTGCTTGAGCCGAACCAGCCGAACCGGCCGAACAGGCCGCGTGGCGCCGTGATCAGCTTGAGCTGGGTTTTTGGCCCGAAACGGGTCTTCAGCACGCTGCGCATGTCGCCGAGCGCGTCGACAAGGCCGAGCTCCAGCGCCTTCTTGCCGGTCCAGAATAGACCAGTGAACAGGTCCGGGTCGTCCTTGAGCTTGGTGCCGCGCCGGTCCTTGACGAGGTCGATGAAGGTTTCGTGGACATCGAGCTGCAGCGCCTTCAGCCGCTCGATGTCTTCCTTTTTCTCGGGCTTGAACGGATCGAGCACCGCCTTGTTTTGGCCGGCGGTATGGACGCGGCGCTCGATGCCGATCTTCTTCATCAGCTCGGGAAAGCCGAACGAAGCCGACACCACGCCGATCGAACCGACGATGGAGGACGGATCGGCAAAGATCTCGTCGCCGGCGACCGCGATCATGTAGCCGCCCGACGCCGCCACGTCCTCGACGAAGACCAGAACCTTTTTGTTCTTTTCGGCCGCCAGGTCGCGGATACGTTTGAAGATCAGCCGCGATTGCACCGGCGAGCCGCCCGGCGAATTGATCGAAATGGCGACCGCGGGGGCTTCGAAGGAAAACGCCTTCTCGATAGGGCCGGCGGTGGACGCGAGCGAAAGACTCGGCCGGAACTGGCCGCCGCCGGCCATGATGGTGCCGTGCAGCCGGATGACGGGAATGACGACGATGTCGGAGCGCCAGGATTTCGGCAGCAGGCGGTTGAGAAAGCGTTTCACGGGATCTCCGGTCAATTGGCCTGAAGGCATGTAGGGATTCGCCGGCCAACGGCAATGCCGCGACGCCGACCGGCTAGCCGCATGATCCTTTCCTAAAATCGGAATCGATTTTAGGAAAGGATCATGCGCAAATCAAAAGTGCTACAGCGCTCCTGGCTCGTCCGGAAGGACGGGCGGCGCTGTAGGTCAGTCGCCGAACAGCGAAGCCAGTCCGTTGTTGATCATCTCGGTCCGCTCCGTTGGGCCGTCGCCCGATTGCGCATGCAGCATCAGCGGCGGGCGGATCGACAGTTTTCCGCGTGCCCCGAGTATCGCCCTGACGACGATGCGGATCGCCGCCGCCTCGGGGCGAGGGTGGACGGCCAGCATCTCGGCATCGCCGAAGCGGCCTGATATCGCATCGAGGATGGCGCCGAGCTGATCGGGCCTGGCAATCACGGCAAGACCGCCGCGCGGCCTGACCACAGCAGCCGCACTTCGGATCCAGCTGTCGAACAGCCCGTCCTCCGTCACATGTGCTGCCCTTCTGAGCGGGTCGGGCGTGGCGCGATCCTCGGCGGCATTGAAGGGCGGGTTCATGATGACGAAATCGAAGGAATTGTCGGCAAGCCCGGCGGCTGTTCGCGCTTGGCCCGACAGCGCGACGTCTGCGGCGAGCACCGAGGCGCGGTCGTTGAGATGCGCATTGCCGGGGTGGGCAAGCGTCGTTGCAGCGAACGCCGCCATTTCCGGAGACCGTTCGATGAGCACGGCCTTGGCATCAGGACAGCGCGACAGCACCGCCAGGCCTGCGGCGCCAGCACCCGCGCCGAAATCGGCAAGGCGGCCGGCGAAGGAGGACGGCACGGCAGCCGCCAGCATCATGGCGTCCATGCCGGCGCGATGGCCGGCCTGTTTCGGCTGAACCAGCCAGAACCGTCCGCGATGGAAGGCATCGACCGTATGGGCCGGCGTATCCTGGACAAGGGTGGCGCGCGCCGCGGACATTATTTCTGGCGGATCTCGTTGGCGATGCCGGCATCCGTCAGGATGCGCCGCGCCGCATCGGCCTGATCGGCTTCGACCATGATGCGCCGGGGCAGGATGCCGATCGAGCCGTCGAGCACGCTCATGTTCTGGTCGGCGACGAAACAGCCGATGCCGGCATCGCGCATCAGCGATTCGACAAAGGAGATGATCACGGCATCGTTGGTGCGGATAAGCTCTATCATCGGACGAAACTCGCAGGTTGCAGCGTTTATGTAAATGTGGGTGGCTCCCGTCGCCATCTCGACCGCGCCAAATCGCCTCTTGCCGTGCCTGTGGGTACCGCCCTAGAGTCTGTGGCGGGATCAGGGTGCCGTCGTGCGCGTGACTTATAGACGGGAGTGTTTGTGGTGGGTGTCGTTCTCAACATCGAAAACGGGAAGCGGGAAGCCGCCTCGATCAAGGATCTCATCGACCTTACGGCGGCCGATATGGGGCGCGTTAACAAATTGATCCTGTCGAAGGCCGGTTCCGACGTCGAGATGATCCCGGAGATTGCCAACCACCTGATCTCTTCGGGCGGCAAGCGGCTGAGGCCGATGCTGACGCTCGCCTCCGCCCAGATGTTCGGCTATTCCGGCGAGGGTCACGTCAAGCTCGCCACATCGGTCGAGTTCATGCACACGGCCACGCTCCTCCACGACGACGTCGTCGACGAGAGCGGCATGCGGCGCGGCAAGAAGACCGCCCGCATGATCTGGGGCAACCAGGCAAGCGTGCTGGTCGGCGATTTCCTGCTTGGCCAGGCTTTCCGCATGATGGTCGATGTCGGCTCGCTGGAAGCGCTCGATATCCTGTCGAGTGCTGCCTCGATCATTGCCGAGGGCGAGGTGATGCAGCTCGCTGCCGCCAAGAACCTCGAAACCACCGAGGATGAGCATTTCGCCGTGATCAAGGCCAAGACGGCGGCCCTGTTCTCGGCCGCCGCCGAGGTTGGTCCGGTCATCGCCCAGGCGACGCGAAACGATCGCGCGGCACTGCGCTCCTATGGCATGAATCTCGGCCTTGCCTTCCAGCTGATCGACGATGCGCTGGATTATGGCGGCACCAGCAAGGATCTGGGCAAGAATGTCGGCGACGACTTCCGCGAGGGTAAGGTGACGCTACCGGTGATCCTCGCTTACCGGCGCGGCACCAAGGCCGAACGCACCTTCTGGAAGCGCGCCATCGAGGACAATGTCATCGACGACGCCGGGTTGGAAAAGGCGATCGGATTGATGACCCGTCACGGGGCAATCGCCGACACCATTGGACGCGCCGGCCATTTCGGCGAGATTGCCCGCGACGCGCTGGCGCCGCTCGAAGCGACGCCGCAGAAATCGGCGCTGATCGACGTCATCGATTTCTGCATCAGCCGGGTGAACTGAGAGGCGCCGCTCCTCATCTTGGTTTCCCCGGAAGCACCATTGCGGCGAGCAGGCTGACGGCGATGCCTGCCGCAGCGAGCCAGAAGGCGACCTGGATGCCGTCGGCAACAGCGATCTTCAAGGCATCACCGGCCAATCCGCCGACATGGCGGTTGGCGATCGCGATCAACACCGCCATGCCGATCGCGTTGCCGACATTGAGCATGGTGGAGGCCATTCCCGACGCGACGCCCTGTTCGTCGTGGGAAACACCCGAGGCGGCGGCGATCCACATGGCGGTCCAGACGATGCCTTGTCCGACGCCGGAGATGATCAGGCCGGGCACGAGGGATAGATAGCTGCTGTCTGCGGATGCGCCTGATACCATCAAGGCCGTCCCGATCGCGCCAATGACCATGCCGCCGACCAGCGTGGCGCGTGTCGAAAAACGCGTTGCCAAGCGTTCACCGAATTGCGTGCCGACCGCGATGGCGACCGATGGCACCAGGAACGCAAGGCCGGCCTGCAAGGCGGTGAAGCCATGCACGTTCTGCAGCAGCACGGTGAGGAAGTAGGGCAGGGCGCCGAAAGTCCCCATGAAGAGGAAGGTGATTGTCATGCCGGCGACCAGGCTGCGGTTGTGGAACAGGCGCAGCGGCATCAGCGGATCGGCGCTCTTCGCCTCTATCACCGCGAAGGCGAACAGGAAGAGTGCCGCCAGTGCGGCGCTGACGATGATCGCAGTCGACCCCCAGCCATATTCGGGGCCCTGAACCAGCGTGAAGACAAGCAGCGTCGCGCCGGTGGTGACGGTCAGCGCGCCCGGCAGATCGAAGCTGCGATGTTCATGCCGCTTGCGGTCCCGCGGAATGATGGCGAAGGCCGCGATGATGGCGACCCCGGCCAAGAGCACGTTGACATAGAAGACCGAGGGCCAGCCGAAGGCGCTGGTGAGAAGGCCTCCCGCCAACGAGCCGAGCGTGAGGCCGCTCGCTCCGGCGCCGCCCCAGACCGCGAGCGCCCGATTGCGTCCCGGCCCCTCGGCAAACAGCCGATTGATCAGCGACAGCGTGGCCGGGAACAGGAAGGCGGCGCCGATGCCTTGCACCGCACGGGCCGCGATGATCACTTCCGGCGACCAGGCGAGGCCGCCGACCAGGGACGAAAGCGCATAGAGCCAAAGCGCGAAGATGAAAACACGGCGCTGGCCGATCAGGTCGGCAGCCCGGCCGCCGAACAGCAGGAAGCCACCGGTGAACACGGTGTAGGCGCTGACCACCCATTGCAGGGTCTGGCCCGAAAAGCCCAACCCGGCGCCGATTTCCGGCAAAGCCACGAAGACGATGTTGAGGTCGAGTGCGATGATGAGCTGGGCGAAGGCAAGCAATGCCAGCGTGGCGCCGCGCTTCGCGCCGATCCCTCCTGCTGCCGCGGCGCCGAACGGCGCGCCTTGATCGAGTGAGCTCATGTCAAAATCTCCATGTCGACGATTCTTTATCGATCAATAAAGAATTGGTTTGCAATCCGAAGTCAAGCGGATTATTTGTTGACTGATAAAAAATGGAGGTCGCGATGGCAGGAAGGCCAAGGGAGTTCGATCGGGATCAGGCGTTGGAGAAGGCCCGCGACGCCTTCTGGACGCGCGGCTATGAGGGCACCTCGATGGCCGATCTCGTGTCGGTGCTTGGTCTGGCCTCGCCGCGCATCTATGCCGCCTTCGGCTCGAAGGAGGACCTGTTTCGGGAAGCGGTCGTTCTCTACGAGACCAAAGAAGGAAGCTTCGCCACCCGCGCGCTTGCCGAGGAGCCAACCGCTCGGCGGTTTGTCGAGCGGTTGCTGCGTGATGCAATCGAAATCTATACGAGGCCGGGTCTGCCGCAGGGCTGCATGGTTGTCTCAGCCGCGACCAACTGCGCCGCCGAGAACGATCGCGTGCTTTATTGGCTGGCCGAACGTCGCCGAGCGCGCAATGCGCTGATTGTCGAGCGCCTGAGAAAGGGCGTTCGGGACGGGGAGCTCAAACCGGATACGGAGGCCGAGGCCATGGGCGACTACTACACCACGCTCTTGTTTGGTCTCTCGGTGCAGGCGCGCGACGGTGTGCCGAAAGAGCGGCTGCACGCTCTGATCACCGTGGCGATGCAGTCGCTGGACGCAAGACTTGTCCAAGAATCCTGAGTTTTATCAAGCGTGGGGGCGAAATCAGCACGGAATTTCCCGGCCAGCAGATCCTCAAGCAACTTCGAAACTGGGTGCTGTCGAGATCATGAAAACGACCACGCGCTCTTCAGCAGCGCCACCAACTGGCTCTGACGGCTAGTTCCGGTTTTCCGAAATATTCGTTCGAGATAGGTGCGGGCCGATTTGACGGCGATGCCGATTTCTATGGCCACCTCCTGCACGGAACGGCCGGAGGCAAGCTCGACGGCGAGCCGGGCTTCAGCCGGCGTCAGGTCGAACAGGCCGGAAAGGATATTGGGCGACGGAACAGTCGCGCAGAGGCTGACCTCGGTTGCCGAAACGAGAACATCCGCACCCGAAAAGATATCATGCGCGGCGCGGCGCAACGGCAGCAGGTGGACGACCAGCGCGGGCCGCCCCTTCGTGCCCGGAACAGGGATGGACCGCACGATGCGGTTATCCCGGTTCTGCGCGATGGCCTGCTGGAAAAGCGCGTTTGCCGGTTCATCGGCAAGCGCGATGCCGCCATGGGCCGTGGGGAGGAAAACGTGGGCCATGTCTTCGAGGAGCGGATTGGCCGTCAGCACGCGGCCCGACCCGCTCATGACAGCGGCCGGCAGTCCAATTTCGCGCAGCGTCGATACGGCGGTCTTTGCCCGTTCCAGACCCAGGCGCCCGGCAATAACGCCAGCTCTCGCGAGGTGAGGGCGCAGTTCGTCCAGCCGATCAATCGCGGCCTGATCGTAGATCCCGTCCTTTAGCCAGCGCTGGAAGACAAAAAGCACAAGCTCTCCACCAGGCATTGGGACGGATGTGCATACATGCGATCCAACGCCAAATGCCGTTGCGCTTTTGCGGACGGGGTCGCGCTCGATCTCCTCGCCGGTCATGAAATCATCGACCCGCACAAAGCTTGCTGGCTGTGTGCTGCACATGCGCTGCACGCTTTCGGAAAACTTCCAACTATCCCCCGCCATGAATTCATCGAGCAAGGGCTGGACATGCGCTTCGGTGATGGCGCGGACCGGCGACTGATCGCTGAATACAAAGATCGCCCCGCTTGCCGAGCGGGAGATCGCGCTTGCCGTTCCCAACACCTCCGGCCACAGCTCGGCCGCGAACGCCGCTTCATAGATTAGATCGACAATGGCGAAGGCCTGCTCGTCCTGCGGCATTTCCAGCATCGGCATCTTCCTGGGCGAAGCAACGGCATCCATCTGCACGGTTCCACGCATCATTCCGTTGCGGAAACTTTCGACGCCCGCCGCTTACGGATCGCTTACGGCATCGGGTTGCCGGTGCCGCAGCAGGGCAAGTCAGCAGCCCGCCAGGCCGGCAAAGCGCGGTCGATGGTCGCAGTTGCGCGCCGTTCCGCATGCTTTGATAATCGCATGACTCGATTGTGAATTCGGGCCGGGTTGAAGCGTGACCCCAAAAAGGCCATGCTTTGCCTGGAAAAGATCGAGTCTACGGCGATCCAGCTGACGCGGGCATGGCTTTGACTGAAAGGGATACGATGCGGCAAGGATGTGCGCGCTGGCTGACACGGCTGGCAATTGTGACGGGCATGGCGATCTCCGGTCTGCCAGCCCTGGCCAAAGAGACCACCGAGCCGGTCAAGATCACATCCTTCTCGGGAGCATATCTGGCCGCGCGGGTCGCTGAAGGCGACAATGATCTCGACAACGCCATCGCTTATTACAAGCAGGCGCTTGCCTTCGCACCCGACGATACCTCGTTGCAGCAAAGCCTGATGCTGTCGCTGATCGCTCAAGGGCGCTTCGAAGAATCCCTGGTCTATGCCGACAAGCTCAAGGCGGTTCCCGACGTCGAGCGGTTCTCGCGCCTGGCGCTGGCCGTCGGTTCCTTTCACAAGAAGGATTTCACCAAGGCAGAATACTGGCTCAAGCTTTCGCTTGAATCCGACCTCGACCGGCTGATCTCCGGCGTTATGACCGGTTGGGCCAAGCAGGGCGCCGGCGACGCCAGCGAGGCCATGGCCTCCATCGACAAGCTGCAGGGTCCGGACTGGTTCGGCCTCTTCAAATCCTTCCATCGCGCGCTGATTGCGGACGCATCTGGCTTGCCCGAAAAGGCGGATGCGATTTACGCCGCGACCCTCCAGGACACCGCGACCGGTAGCGCCGCACCCGAAACCTGGATGCGCAATGCGCAGGCCTATGCCTCTTTCCTCGCCCGCAAGGGCGACAAGGACAAGGCGCTGTCCGTGCTTGATCAGGCCGAGGCATTTGCATCCGGCAAGGTGGAGATATCAGCGCTTCGCGACAAGATCACCAAGGGCGAGAAGATCGAACCCTTCGTTGCCGGCCCGTCCGACGGCGCCTCGGAAATTCTGCTCGATCTCGCCACCGCGCTCAATCGCGGTGGCGGCGAGCCGTTCGTCCGCCTCTATCTGCAATATGCCCTGGCGCTGAAGCCCGACAGCGACGTGGCCCTTGTCCAGCTCGCCGCCGTTTCCGAGCAGCTGAAGGATGGCGAGGGCGCCATCGCCTTCTATCGCCGCATCCCGGCCAGCTCGCCACTGAAGGAGCTTTCGGAACTACAGCTCGGCCTCAACCTTGCCGATCTCGACCGCCATGACGAGGCCATCTCCCATCTGAAAGCCCTCGTCGAAGCGCACCCCAGCGACATGCGCACCTATCAGGCGCTCGGTGGCGTCTATGCCTCGAAGGAGGACTTCCGCTCCGCGGCCGACCTCTATGACAAGGCGGTGGCGGCGCTGAAGGCCCCGACCCGCGCCGACTGGAACATTTTCTACCAGCGCGGCATCGCCTATGAGCGGCTGAAGGAGTGGCCGAAGGCCGAGCCGAATTTCCGCAAGGCGCTGGAATTGTTCCCCGACCAGCCGCAGGTTCTGAACTATCTCGGCTATTCCTGGGTGGACATGAACATGAACCTCAAGGAAGGCCTTGAGATGATCCAGAAGGCCGTCGATCTCAGGCCGAGCGACGGCTACATCGTCGATTCGCTGGGCTGGGCCTATTTCCGCCTGGGCAGGTTTGATGACGCTGTGCGCGAAATGGAGCGTGCCGTGTCGCTGAAGCCGGAAGATCCGGTGCTGAACGATCACCTCGGCGATGCCTATTGGCGGGTCGGCCGCAGGCTGGAAGCCACCTTCCAGTGGAACCAGGCCCGCGACCTGAAGCCGGATCCCGACGTGCTCGCCGCATTGCAGCAGAAACTGCTGAAGGGCCTGCCGCCGATCGAATCCAACACGGCGCAGGAAACCCCGAAGGTCAAGCCCGAACCGGCGCCCGCGCCGAAGGGCTGACCCTTCGCCTTGACGCTTGGCGGGTGGCGCTCTAGAGCCTGATCCCGAACCGAAGGTCAGCGCAGCAAAAAGTTGCAGACTTTTCGGACAAGATCATGCGGCCTGATCCAACAGGTGCCGCATCCCGCCGCTCCGTCGAGGCCGCCGTGACCGTTGATATCCCAGCCCATATGCATCCCAGCCGCTCGTTCCAGGGGCTGATCCTAACTTTGCATAACTACTGGGCGGACTATGGCTGCGTCGTTCTCCAGCCCTATGACATGGAAGTCGGCGCCGGCACATTCCATCCGGCGACGACGTTGCGGGCGCTGGGGCCAAAGCGCTGGAACGCCGCCTATGTGCAGCCTTCGCGCCGGCCCAAGGACGGGCGCTACGGCGAGAACCCGAACCGGCTGCAGCACTATTACCAATACCAGGTGATCCTGAAGCCGAACCCGCCCAATCTGCAGGAGCTTTATCTCGGCTCGCTGGCGGCCATCGGCGTCGATCCGCTTCTGCATGACATCCGCTTCGTCGAGGACGACTGGGAAAGCCCGACGCTCGGCGCCTGGGGACTGGGCTGGGAGTGCTGGTGCGACGGCATGGAAGTGTCGCAGTTCACCTATTTCCAACAGGTCTGCGGCATCGAATGCGCCCCGGTGGCGGGCGAGCTTACCTACGGGCTGGAGCGGCTGGCCATGTATGTGCAGGGCGTCGACAATGTCTACGACCTCAACTTCAACGGCCGCGAGGGCGCCGACAAGGTGACCTATGGCGACGTCTTCCTGCAGGCCGAGCAGGAATATTCGCGCCACAATTTCGAATTCGCCAACACGGCGATGCTGCTTCGGCATTTCGAGGACGCCGAAGCCGAGTGCAAGGCGCTGCTCGATGCCGGCGCGCCTTTCTCCCCCCTCGAGGGGGAGATGCCCGCGAAGCGGGCAGAGGGGGGTGCCTCAGAAGGCACCGCAAGTAGGACGTCGAGCACTGCCCGAGCGACCCCTCCCGGCCAGACTTTGTCTGGCCACCCTCCCCTCAAGGGGGAGGGGAACCACCGGATGGTGTTTCCCGCCTACGACCAGTGCATCAAGGCCAGCCACGTCTTCAACCTGCTCGACGCGCGTGGCGTGATTTCCGTCACCGAGCGGCAGAGCTATATCCTGCGGGTGCGCAATCTGGCGAAAGCCTGTGGCGAAGCGTTTTTGCTGACGCAGGCTGGCGGGCTGGCGGCTTAGCTCCAAAGGCTATTTGCGATTTCGACCGAAGCGCTGATTGGCAATACGCCTTGGCCGCTGGAACCAGCCATTGTCCGCAGCGCTTGCCTGACGCCAGGCATCGTGAACGTGCCATGAGCCTGCGCTGTGAAACAGGCGCTGAGCGCGAGGATATGTAGGAATGTCGATGCCGTCTTCATGGTCGTTCAGCCAATAGTTCTCTGCCTGAGCGTGGGTCGCTTCAGCGCTGCGTTAGGTTCATGGAAATCTTTGACCCAAGGACGGACGATCCCGCTTCGGCCCGACAGGCAGCGGAATATTTTTGGAAATCGCTGGCAGAGGCCGCGATCTTGCAGGGAAGGGTGACAGCGGCCAGCCGAGTTGCTATGCCCCGCCCGACCGTTCTCCCGCATGAGCTGACCCTATGCCCGACCTGCTCCTAGAAATTCGCTCCGAGGAAATCCCCGCGCAGCCGCACGCCCGCAGCGCCGCAGGCGCGAGGACGTGCAAAAAAGGAAAAGGCATGCGGGGAGGGAAACTCTAATGCCGGATTTATTGCTTGAACTTCGCTCCGAGGAAATCCCCGCGCGCATGCAGCGCAAGGCGGCAGGCGACTTGCGGAAGATGCTGACTGACGGTCTGGTCGAGGCCGGGCTGACCTATGAGGCGGCGCGCGAATATTGGACGCCGCGCCGGTTGGCGCTCGACATTCGCGGCGTGACCGCGCGCTCGAAGGACATCAGCGAGGAGATCAAGGGCCCCTCGACCAAGGCGCCCGAACAGGCGGTCCAGGGTTTTCTGCGCAAGGCCGGTCTTTCCTCGATCGCCGAGGCGCATGTCCATGCCGACCCGAAGAAGGGCGATTTCTATGTCGCCCATATTGCGAAGCCGGGCAGGGCGGCAGAAGAAATCATCGCCGAGCTGGTGCCGGGCATCATCCGCGGCTTTCCATGGCCGAAATCGATGCGCTGGGGGCCTGCCTCGGCGAAACCCGGATCGTTGCGCTGGGTGCGGCCGCTGCAATCCATCCTCTGCACCTTCGGCCCGGAGACCGAAGAGCCGGTGGTGGTCGATTTCGAGATCGACGGCCTCCGCTCGGGTAACCTCACCTACGGCCACCGTTTTCATGCGCCGGGCGCGATCACCGTGCGCCGCTTCGACGACTATGCCGCAAAGCTGGAGGCAGCCAAGGTCGTGCTCGATGCCGACCGGCGCAAGCAGATCATCCTTTCCGACGCCAGGAATCTCGCTTTCGCCAACGGGCTCGACCTGGTCGAAGACGAGGGCCTGCTCGAGGAAGTGTCAGGCCTGGTCGAATGGCCTGTCGTGCTGATGGGCGAATTCGAGCAAGACTTTCTCGCCATTCCGGCCGAGGTGATCCGGCTCACCATCCGCGCTAACCAGAAGTGCTTCGTCACGCGGCCGCAGGGCGTTGGTGAAGAGCTTTCCAACCGCTTCATCCTGACCGCCAACATCGAAGCCAAGGACGGCGGCAAGGAGATCGCCTACGGCAACGGCAAGGTGGTGCGCGCGCGCCTCTCCGACGCGCTCTATTTCTGGAAGACCGACCAGGGCGACCTGCCTGACCTCGACCAGTTGCAGGCATCGGCGGAAAAGTTCGGGCTCGATCTCAAAAAGCCGCTCGACCAGCGCATGGCTCGCCTCGACCATCTCGGTGTCACCTTCCACGCCAAGCTCGGCACGCAAGGCGAGCGGGTTGAGCGGATCAAGAGGCTGGCTGGCGAGATTGCTGACACGTTGTCGAAGCAGCCGAATTTCTTCGATGGCAAGCTTCTGTCAGCCGACGATCTGAACGTCGAACAGAAATATCTCCGCGAGCGCGC
This sequence comes from Mesorhizobium sp. M6A.T.Cr.TU.017.01.1.1, assembly GCF_004023115.1. NCBI lineage: Bacteria > Pseudomonadati > Pseudomonadota > Alphaproteobacteria > Hyphomicrobiales > Phyllobacteriaceae > Mesorhizobium > Mesorhizobium sp. M6A.T.Cr.TU.017.01.1.1. The sequence continues at coordinate 5,772 of NZ_RZTA01000110.1, read as the reverse complement.
CGAGCGTGCTGCCGTCCTGGCCAAGGCCGACCTCACCACCGAGGTGGTCGGCGAGTTCCCGGAACTGCAGGGCGCCATGGGCCGCAAATATGCGCTGCTGCAGGGCGAGCATTCTTCCGTCGCCGCGGCAATTGAGGAGCACTACAAGCCTCAGGGACCGTCAGACCGCGTGCCCACAGATCCAGTGTCGGTGGCCGTCGCGCTCGCCGACAAGCTCGACACGCTGGTCGGCTTCTGGGCGATCGACGAAAAGCCCACGGGGTCGAAGGATCCCTATGCGTTGCGGAGGGCTGCGCTCGGGGTGGTAAGGATTTTGGTTGAGAATGAGGTTAGGCTACCGGTCCAGCGCCAGTTTCTTAACGCACTGTTCGGACTTACCTACAATGGCGGTGATCGTTTTTCGGTGGTCTGGCGAGCGGATGACGGGGGGGATTTCACTACCGGCGTTGGATCGGCCGATGATCTGCTCAGTAAGCGAGCAGGTTTGTTGTCCTCGGAGGTACGTGGCGTAGAACTCCCAGACCATTCTGCGGCTGAAATAATTGCCGACCTCCTCTCCTTCTTCCACGATCGTCTGAAGGTCTATCTCCGCGATCAAGGCGCTCGCCATGATCTAATCGATGCTGTGCTGGCGGGTGGCGGAAGCGCGCCAATCTCCCCCCTAGAGGGGGAGATGTCGGCGAAGCCGACAGAGGGGGGCGCTGTCCCGCCGGCGTCTCATTCTGTCACGCCCCCCTCTGCCCTGCCGGGCATCTCCCCCTCAAGGGGGGAGATTGGCCAATCGCAAAACGACGACCTGCTTCAAATTGTTCGCCGCGTCCAAGCGCTCGGCTCGTTCCTCGACACCGAGGACGGCAAGAACCTGCTCGCCGGCACCAAGCGTGCGGCCAACATTCTGGCCGCTGAGGAGAAGAAGAAAACGACGGTTGCCGACCATGTCGAGCCGGCTCTATTCCGGGAAGATGCCGAGAAAACGCTGTTTGCGGCGGTGAATCAGGCCGAGAAGGAAGCCGGCCAAGCGATACACAATGAAGACTTTTCCGCCGCCATGCTGGCGCTTAGCGCGTTGCGCGAACCGGTTGATTCATTCTTTGAACGCGTTCTCGTGAATGATGAGGATCAGGCCGTTCGAGCCAACCGTCTGGCACTGCTGGCGCGCATCCGGGCAGCGACTGACCAGGTCGCGGATTTCTCGAAGATCGCCGGCTGAGGCTTGGAAATAATTTGTTCCAATAGCCGATTCGAGCCGGCTTACAGTCATATGACGATGATCTCTGCGTGGCACAAGGAGCATGTTCCCCAAACCCACGGAGGCTTCCATGAATTCCGCTCGCGACATCGAAGTGACAGAAGAAACGCCTGCCGAGACGCTTGAGTCGGCTTCCGAAACGACCCTCGACCAGGCCGCCACCACTGCAGTCGAAGCTGCCGACCTGTCGGACGAGGACAGTGACGACGACGAAAGCGAAGCGACGGTCGAGGAAGGCGCTGAAGACGACAAAGCCGCCACCCTCTCGGATGACGATGAGGAAGACGACGAAGACGAAGAAGATGACGACGACAGCGTGAAGGCCGAGGCGCCGGACGCTGAGGAAGAGGAAGAAGAGGAAGAGGAAGAGTCGGACGCCTCCGACGACGCGGACGAAGAGGTCGCGGCCTAGGTTTTTTCAAGCGACGGAGTTTTACTCAGTGAACCGGGGCGGCGCGTGAGCGTCGTCCTGGCCTCGAGCGGCTATCTGGCTTGGTCGATCTCGGGAATGGGCGTCGGCTGTGGCGTTGCCGGCTCGCTGTTCGTTTTCCCTGCCTTTTTGTCGGATTTGGTGTCTGCACCAGGTGCTGCGGCAGCGGTGGTCGCGGCAGGTGCGGAACTTGGAGCCGGTGTTGCGAAGGCGTCGCCGACGATGCCGCCGCGAATGATCATCGGGCTTTGCATGAAATCATGCTTGGGCTGGCTCGGGATCGCAGCAACTTTTTCATAGGCGACATCGGGCACTAGTTCGCCGAGCGCCACGATCGACGGTGTCGAGGAACTCTCAGTCACTTTCACCGGTTCGGGCGCGCCGAGCCTGACGACGGACGGCGTCGAGGATGCTGCACCGAGAACGACGAAGGACGAAGCCTGTGCTCCGCCCGCCGCCAAAGTGAGACCAAGCGCTCCCAGGATACGCACCCAGACCATGATAGTTCCCCTTGCCCAACAAGCCGGCACCATACCGTCGGGGAATTGATGCGGGCTTGCGAGGAAAGATAGCATTTTAGCGATTTGGTAATTCGCCAACGCCCGGACTTGCTCCGTAAACGTCACCGTATTACGCACCCACATCTGTGAGGTGATGAGAGTGGCTGAGATACTTGCCGCCGGCGAGGCGATGGAGCGGGCGCTGGCGCTGCTCGAAGGCGGCGATGTCGTCGCCATTCCGACGGAAACCGTTTACGGGCTGGCCGGCGACGCCACCAATGGCGTTGGCGTGGCGCGTATCTTCGAGGTCAAGGGCCGGCCACGCTTCAACCCGCTGATCGCCCATGTCGCCGATCTGGCGATGGCCGAGCGTATCGCGCTGTTCGATCCGCTGTCGAAAAGACTGGCGCAGACATTCTGGCCGGGACCGCTGACGCTGGTGCTGCCGCAGCGGCCGGGCAACGGCATTCATCCGCTGGTCACCGCCGGGTTGGATACGATCGCGCTGCGCATGCCGAAAGGCTTTGGCGGCGAGCTGATCGCCAGGCTCGGCCGCCCGCTTGCGGCGCCCAGCGCCAATTCTTCGGGAAGGATCAGTGCCACGACGGCCGAGGCAGTGGCGGCCGATCTCGGCTCAAAAATCAGGCTGGTGGTCGATGGCGGCGCAACGTCCGTTGGGCTCGAATCGACGATCGTCAAGGTCGAGGGCGGAAAGCTGCGGCTGCTGCGGCCGGGCGGCATTGCCGCCGAGGAGATCGAAGCGGCCGCCGGCGTGAAGCTGTCGCGCGGCGCGGCGGGCATCGAGGCTCCCGGCATGTTGGCCTCGCACTATGCGCCGGGCGCTGCGGTGCGGCTCAACGCCGAGACAATTGCCAAAGGCGAAGCCTTGCTGGCCTTCGGTGATCGCCGTGCCGAGGGCTGGCAGAATGCCGCCGCTTTGCGCAACCTGTCCGAGACCGGCGACCTGCGCGAGGCCGCAGCCAACCTCTTTGCCCACATGCAGGATCTCGATCGCAGCGGCGCCAGGACAATCGCCGTCGAGCCCATACCATTCGATGGGCTAGGCGAGGCGATCAACGACCGGCTTTCGCGCGCCGCCGCCCCTCGTGACCAGGCCGCCCCCCGTGACAAGATCGATTGAGCACCATAGTTTCCCATCCATGAACGACATATCCAGGGATATCGACCCCGCCCTCGTCGAACGCTTTGCGGTCATCGTCGGCGACAAATATGCGCTTCGCGACGAGCAGGACATCGCGCCTTACCTCACGGAGAGACGCGGCCTTTGGCATGGCCGGACGGCGCTGGTCCTGAGGCCCGGCAGCGTCGACGAGGTCAGCCGCATCATGCGGCTGGCGACCGAGACGGGGACGCCCATCGTGCCGCAGAGCGGCAATACCGGGCTGGTCGGCGCGCAGGTGCCAGACACATCCGGCCGCGAGATCGTGCTGTCGCTGTCGCGGCTGAACAGCATCCGCGAGATCGACGTGCTGTCCAACACGGTCACCGTCGAGGCCGGGGTCATCCTGCAGACGCTGCAGGAGGCGGCCGATGCCGCCGACCGGCTGTTTCCGCTGTCGCTTGCCGCGCAAGGCTCCTGCCAGATCGGCGGCAATCTCTCTTCCAATGCCGGCGGCACCGGCGTGCTTGCCTATGGCAATGCGCGTGAGCTCTGCCTCGGCGTCGAGGTGGTGCTGCCGACCGGCGAGGTGTTCGACGATCTGCGCAAGCTGAAAAAGGACAACACCGGCTACGATCTGAAGAACCTGTTTGTCGGTGCGGAAGGCACGCTCGGCATCATCACCGCTGCCGTGCTCAAGCTTTTCCCCAAGCCCAAGGGGCGCGAGGTGGCGTTTGCCGGCCTGTCCTCGCCCGAGGCGGCGCTGTCTCTGCTCAGCCTGGCGATGGATCGTGCCGGGGCCGCGCTCACTGCTTTCGAGCTAATCGGACAGAGGCCCTATGACTTCACGCTTCTGCACGCGCCAGGCGCCGTGCGGCCGCTGGCCGAGGATTGGCCGTGGTATGTGCTGATGCAGATCTCGTCGGGCCGCTCAGCGGAAGATGCAAGGGCCCTGATCGAGGAGGTGCTGTCGGAAGGTCTTGAACAGGAGATCGTCGGCGATGCGGTGATCGCGGCAAGTCTCGCCCAAGGCGATGCCTTCTGGAATTTCCGCGAGGTGCTGCCCGACGCACAGAAGCCCGAAGGCGCCTCGATCAAGCATGACATCTCGGTGCCGGTGGCGGCTATCCCGCAATTCATCGAAAAGGCGGCCGGCGCCGTGCAGTCGGTCAGCCCCGGTGCGCGCGAGGTCTGTTTCGGCCATATGGGCGACGGCAACCTCCACTACAATATTTCCCGGCCGGTCGGCGGCGATGACGAAGCGTTTCTTGCGCTCTACCACGCCATGAACAAGGCCGTGCACGATGTCGTGCGCAGCTTCCACGGCTCGATCTCGGCAGAGCACGGCATTGGCCAGCTGAAGCGGGATGAATTGATCGCGACGGCGCCGCCGATGGCGATCGAGCTGATGCGCAGGGTGAAGACGGCCTTCGATCCGGCCGGCATTATGAATCCCGGTAAGGTTATCTGATCCTTTCGATATCTTGTGCCTGGTCGTATTCCGATAACCATCCCTCCGAGATCAGCAAAATTTAACCGACTTTCTTAAGCGCAGCGATAAGAAGCCCGCGCTAATGTTTCCCCACAACGAGGCTGGAAAAACCGGCCCGGAGACCCGGAAAGACCGGCTCTCAGGAGAGACAGGAAAGGCACAATATGAACACTGGACTGAAGCCAGTCTGGGCCGGGCGCAACATGCGCCTCGACCCATTCCGCCTGCCGCAGGTGGTGAGCTACGCCACGCGCGACGACTATGGCGACGTTACCTTCACCATCGACCACCGTGGCGCTGTCATTCGCCGCATGCTGGAGATGAGCGGCGTGCCGGCGATCATCGCTCTGCCCGCCAACGCGTTTCGCGGCGTGGCCGCCCGCGCGATGGAGGACCCGGATGGCAATGTCACAGTGACCTTGGAGCTTCTGCACAATGATCCGATGCTGTCGGTGCCGTTGCTTGTTGCCGACGATCTCGAGGATGTCGCCGCCGACTGGCGCGCCTGGGCCGACGCTTACCGTCTGCCGATGCTTCTGATCGAATCCGACGGCGTCGCCCGCACGCTGGAGGAATCGCTAGGCGCTGCCATCAAGACATTGCCGGCGCAGGACCGTCGCAAGGGTCGGATTTCGAACACGCGCCGCCCGCGCTTCCTCGCGCGCCGCCGCGCCGGCGATCTCGGCCTCAGGCTGGTCATCGGCGGCCAGGAAATCATTTCGCGCGACGAATAGTGCATCTGCGGCTCTCCCTTCTCCCCTTGTGAGGGCTTTGCACGGGGAGCGAAGTGGATTTCGGTGGTCAGTGAGGGCCTTTTTGAAGGCCGGCAGAGCGGTTTTCCGCGGCCCTTGCGGGGCCTTTGTCGGTTTAGGCAGCCATCCTGCCGGATTGTGGACGCACTCCTCCCTCATGTCCGCCTCTCATCGGGTGGATAGAGGACGCCAATCATGGTGCGCAGATTGTAAGCGCAGGCGGCCAGTA
>NZ_RZTA01000010.1:42488-91744 GCF_004023115.1 Mesorhizobium sp. M6A.T.Cr.TU.017.01.1.1 | reverse complement strand
TTGCCGACATCGGAGCCCGTGCCCTGCAGCATGATCGCCTTGGCCATCAGTCCCTGCCCCACGTCGTCGTTCCGGTGATCGTCGACTTGGCCGCCAGCGGCCCGCCGCGCCAGATGTAGAGCGCCAGCAGCGGCTCCTTGCCGGTGCGCATGGCGTGGCTGACGTCGGAGGCATGGTGGATCACCTCACCCGCCTCGCGCCTGCGAAATTCGCCTCCGCCCATGCGCCATTCGGCGCCGCCGGTCAGCGGAATGTAGATCTCCTCGGCGACGTGATGATGGTCGGGGTAGACGATATCAGGCCCGAGGATCAGCAGGCCGGCCGCAACCTCGTCGTTGACGAAATGGCCGCGCGTGCCGAATACTTCCAGCCACCCGTAATTGTCGATGAACGTCTTGCCGAAATCCGCCTCGCCGTAGGTCTGCCCCCAGTGCAGCTCCCCGCGACGCTCGGCGACCAGCCGCACCAATGGCTGGGCGTTCGCTGCAGCGAGCTCGACGATTCGGTCGAGCTGGCGCAGGCAAGCGAGCGGATGCGGCTCGAGCGGACGCGCCGGCATGGCCCAGCCGATCCGAGCCACGGCATCGCGCACCAGCGCATTATCGAACGTCTCGAGATAGGCATGGAAACGTTTGAGCAGCTCATCGAAATTTGTCGTCACGCCTTGCTCCAGACACGCATTAGCGCACACCCGCTTCACAGATGGTCGGCTTGCGCGGCGGCATCATTGGTCTAGATTGAGCGGCGCGCAAAGCCAAAAACGACAGGCCAGCAGGCCGGAAACATCAGGGAGCACGCTATGGACGCCGCTGTCGATGCGAGCACCAGCCAGTTCGAGCTCAACGAGGACCAGCGCGCCATCCAGGAGATGGCCGAGGCCTTCGCCGCCGACCGGGTCGCGCCGAATGCGCTCGACTGGGACCGCAACAAGCATTTTCCGGCAGATGTGATCCGCGAGACGGGCCCGCTCGGCCTTGGCGGCATCTATATCAGCGACGATGTCGGCGGCTCGGCCCTCGGCCGGCTCGACGCCGTGCTGATCTTCGAGGCGCTCTCGCGCGCCGATCCGGCATTTTCGTCCTTCATCTCGATCCACAACATGGTGGCGTCGATGATCGACCGCTTCGGCAGCAACGAGCAGCGCCGGCGCTTCCTGCCGAAGCTGACCTCGATGGAATGGCTGGCCAGCTATTGCCTGACCGAGCCGGGCTCGGGGTCGGATGCCGCGGCGCTGAAGACGCGCGCGGTGAAGGGCGGCGGCGACTATGTGCTGAACGGCGTCAAGCAGTTCATCTCGGGCGCCGGCGACAGCGACATCTACATCGTCATGGCGCGCACCGGCGCCGACGGGCCGAAGGGCATTTCCACCTTCGTCGTGCCGAAGGATGCGCCCGGCCTCTCCTTCGGCGCCAACGAGCACAAGATGGGCTGGCACATGCAGTCGACCCGCCAGGTCATCTTCGAGGACTGCAAGGTGCCTGCGCAAAACCTGCTGTCAGTCGAAGGCGCCGGCTTCGGCATTGCCATGGCCGGGCTCGACGGCGGCCGGCTCAACATCGCCGCCTGTTCGCTGGGCGGCGCCCAATCGGCGCTCGACAAGGCGCTGGCCTACACCGCCGAGCGCAAGGCCTTCGGATCCAAGATCAACCAGTTCCAGGCGCTGCAATTCAAGCTCGCCGACATGGAGACCGAGCTGCAAGCAGCGCGCATCTTTCTCTACGCCGCCGCCTCGAAGCTCGACCGCAACGCGCCCGATGCCTCGAAATGGTCGGCGATGGCCAAGCGCTTCGTCACCGACATCGGCTTCAACGTCGCCAATGACGCCCTGCAACTGCATGGCGGTTATGGCTATTTGCACGATTATGGCATCGAGAAACTGGTCCGCGACCTGCGTGTCCACCAGATCCTCGAAGGCACCAACGAAATCATGCGCGTCATCATCGCGCGCGCCCTGATCGGCCGCTGAGCATTTTGCAGCCAAGTGGAATCACTTGGCGTCGCAGAAATGCGGCTAAACAAACAGATAGAGCGGGATATCTCTTCAATCCTGAACATCCCGCTCTGGCAAAACCGGGAGAAAAACGATGACCACCATCGCCTTTATCGGCCTCGGCAACATGGGCAATCCGATGGCCGCCAACCTCGTCAAGGCAGGACATACCGTGCACGGCTTCGATCTGATGCCGGAAAACCTCGTCATCGCCAGGGATCATGGCGTCGTCGTCATGGCCAATGCCATTGCCGCGGTGAAGGGCGCCGATGTGGTCATCACCATGCTGCCGGCCGGCAAGCACGTCCTGTCGGTCTACGAAGACATCGCGCCCAAGGCGAAAAAAGGCGCGCTGCTCATCGATTCCTCGACCATCGACGTCGAATCGGCGCGAAAGGCCCACGCGATCGCCGCAAGACATGAGCTTCTGTCGATCGACGCGCCGGTTTCCGGCGGCACCGGCGGCGCCACCGCCGGCACGCTGACCTTCATGGCCGGTGGCTCGAAGGACGCCTTCGCCAAAGCCGAGCCAGTCCTCAAGCCAATGGCCGGCCGTATCGTCCATTGCGGCGATGACGGCGCCGGACAGGCGGCAAAGATCTGCAACAACATGATGTTAGGCATTTCGATGATCGGCGTCGCCGAAGCCTTCGTTCTGGCGGAAAAGCTCGGTCTGTCGCATCAGGCGCTGTTCGACGTCGCCTCGACCTCCTCCGGCCAATGCTGGTCGCTGACCACCTACTGCCCGGTGCCTGGTCCGGTGCCGACATCGCCGGCCAACAATGGCTACAGGCCTGGGTTTGCCGCAGCATTGATGCTGAAGGACCTGAAATTGTCACAGGAAGCCGCGCAAAGCGTCGGCGCGGTGACGCCGCTGGGCGCCGAGGCCGCCCAGCTTTACGCGCTGTTCAACGCCCAGGGGCATGCCGGCGCCGATTTTTCCGGCATCATAAACTTTTTGCGCGGCACCCCGGAGTAAGCCTCGAACTCGACAGGGCTTTTTGATTTCCCGGCAAAAGAAACACCGCAAATTTAGATTTGCTTAAACTCTCGATAACCCCCCGGTAACGATGTGCCTGTAAAACGGAATGCGAGGCGGCATATCGCATCCGCCCGGCGCTCCGGATCAGGTCTCGCGTACCGGAGCCCGTACGTTTCGCAAGTGTTCCGTTAGCGAAGCGCCATGCGTATCTGGCAAAGCCGCGTTCCCGAGGGAGCGCGGTTTTTGCGTTTCGCATTCTTCAAGGACAGTGACACGATCGCCCCGGCGCGCCTCCAGATGATCGTCGGCCTGGTGGCGGCGATCCTGAGCTACGTCGACCCACAGGTGGAGCGCGAGGGTTCCGGTCGCTCGTCATGTTCGTTCCATGGCCTCGCGATCGAATCCCCCCGCCGCCGTGAGCACGATCTGAGATGACCTAGCTCCTGAAGCTCATTGGATCGAACATCATGAAACCTTCTCATTTTTAAGCCGTTATCGCCGGTATGTCCGAGGCTAAATTCAAGCCGAAATCGATCTCCAAATCGCGCGATGCCGAGAAGTCGCGCCAGGAGAAGCAATCGACTGTCGAAGTCGCGTCTGAGGTCGCCGGCGCGGCCCCGCCGCCGGACTTCATCGAACCCGATCCAGAGCTCACTCCTGAGGAGGCCGAGCAGGCACGCAAGAGATACTTGCTGAGGCGTTTCTGGATCAGCGCGCGCGGTTATTGGGGCCGCGGAGGCGATAGGCTCGCATGGCCGTTCACGATCGGGCTCTTGGTCCTGATCATCATCAATGTCGGCTTCCAGTATGGGATCAATGTCTGGAACCGCGCAATTTTCGACGCCCTTGAGCAACGCAATGCCCGCACCGTTTATATCCTGAGCGCCGTTTTCGTGCCGCTCGTGCTCGGAAGCGGCAGCCTTGTCGTTGCGCAAGTCTTCCTTCGCATGACGATTCAGCGCCGCTGGCGTTCCTGGCTCGCCACCGCGGTCATCGCGCGTTGGCTTGCAAGCGGCCGCTACTTTCAGTTGAACCTCGTCGGCGGCGATCACCAGAACCCCGAAGCCCGCATCACCGAGGATTTGCGGATTGCCACCGAATCTCCGGTCGATTTCATCGCCGGCGTCATCAACGCGTTTCTGTCGGCCTCGACCTTCATCGTGGTGCTCTGGACGATCGGTGGGGCCTTGACCCTGACGATCGCAGGTTCGACCGTGACCATTCCCGGCTTTCTCGTCATCACCGCGGTAACCTATGCCGCGATCACATCCACCTCGATGGCGGTCATTGGCCGCCACTTCGTCCGCCTCTCCGAGGAAAAAAATCAGGCGGAAGCCGAATTCCGCTACACGCTGACGCGGGTGCGGGAAAACGGCGAGAGTATAGCATTGCTCGGTGGCGAGGAGGAGGAGCGTAGGGGCATCGACAAGACGTTCGCCCATGTGCTCAAGCAATGGGCGCTTCTTACAGGCCAGCACATGCGCACAGCGCTGGTGTCGCAGGGGGCAAGTTTGTTTGCGCCTGTCGTGCCCGTTTTGCTTTGCGCTCCAAAGTTTCTCGAAGGCAGCATGACACTTGGACAGGTAATGCAGGCTGCCTCTGCCTTTGCCATCGTGCAGGGCGCGTTCGGATGGCTGGTCGACAACTACCCCCGTCTCGCCGATTGGAACGCCTGCGCACGGCGCATCGCCTCACTGATGATGTCACTCGACGGACTCGAGCGCGCGGAACAGAGCAACACACTGGGACGCATAAAGCGCGGCGAAACTGCAGGCGATGCGATGCTCAGCCTGAACAATCTGTCCGTGTCGCTCGACGACGGCACCGCCGTGGTCAAGGAAACTAGGGTCGTGATCGAACCAGGCGAGCGGGTGCTCGTTTCCGGCGAATCCGGCTCAGGCAAGAGTACGTTGGTGCGGGCCATCGCAGGTCTGTGGCCGTGGGGTGGCGGCAGCGTCAACATCCGCGCCGACAGACGGCTGTTCATGCTGCCGCAAAGGCCTTACGTACCTACCGGGACGCTTCGCCGCGCAGTCGCCTATCCAGGCGCCGCCGATCGCTGGACGCTGGGTAAGATCAAGGCTGCCCTCAACAAGGTCGGACTCGATTATCTGAACGACAAGATCGAGGACGACGCGCCATGGGACCAGACCTTGTCGGGTGGCGAAAAGCAGCGGCTCGCCTTCGCACGTCTTCTGCTGCACAGCCCCGATATCATCGTGCTGGATGAAGCAACGTCAGCACTCGATGAAAAGAGTCAGGACAAGATGATGGAGATGATCATTCACGAATTGCCGAAGGTCACCATCATAAGCGTAGCGCATCGCGCCGAGTTGGAAGCCTTCCATAGCCGCAAGATCACATTGGAGCGGCGCGAGGGCGGCGCAAAGCTTGTCAGCGACGTCGATCTTGTCCAGCGTAAGAGCAGACGGAACTTGCTTGTGCGATTTCTCGGGCGCCGGCGCGCCTACCGAAACGCAGCACGACATTGAGCAAAGCGGCGCTGCCCGAGACAAAAAGTGAAGTCCGCCGGGCGGGCCTGGGTCAAGGGCAGCAAGAAAGCAGCCCGCGCCGCGCGCACTGCGAACTAAGTCCGACGTCTGCTCGATGGCTTGGCGATGGCGGCTTGGCCGACAACTTCGGGCGCATCGCCGGCCCCGATGGCAGATGATCGTCGGCCTGGTGGCGGCGGTCCTGACCTACGTCGACGACCACCGCGTCAGCTGCACTATTTGCGTGCGAGCACGACGTGAGCCTCTTGGGGGAATGTCAGCTCCCCTCCAGTTGAATAGATTGCCAGCGAGGAACTTACATCCCCCATGATCGCTGCGATGACTACGTTCCGTTGTCCGGCATCCATTCCGCTGACCAGCCCAGCCTGCGGAGTCGCTGCCAGCTGTAGTCGCACATATTCCTTTGACGAGGGGAATCGGATGTTCTGTGTCGTCGTGTGGATGGTCACCTGACGAAATCCCGCCCCGGTCACCAATCGGTAAAGCTCGTCCGCGTCGGCGAGTGAATGCTCGGACCGTTTCGTCGCCGAAGCGCCTGGACCGAGATGCCGATCCAGGGCATCCGCCAGCGCCTTTGCCGCAGGAGTATGCTCAATAGCGCTGAAAACGCTTAAGGCCAGTCGGCCGTCAGCCACCAGAACCCGGAACATCCCACGCAGCGCACTCGATCGATCCGGAAAAAACTGCAGCCCGAGCTGGCAAAGAACCAGATCGAAGGTGGAGTCAGGGAACGGCATTTCGAGCGCGCTTCCCTCGTGCCAGTCAATACGCGGTCCAGCGCCGCTCGGGAGCGACCGAGCAACGGCAAGCATGCCCGTGTTGATGTCGAGGCCGACGACATGCCCACTTCCCATACGCTCGGCCGCCGAGCGTGCCACCACGCCGGTGCCGCAAGCTACGTCCAGAACCCGCTCACCAGATCGAGGCGCAGCACGATCCACCAGGTCGGCAGCCCACAGGGCTGTGATTGCCGGAACCAGGTAGCGCTCGTAGAGTTCCGCGGCGCTACCTTCCAGCTGCCATTGCTCCTGCCGGGCCATAGCGTCCCTCCCGCACAATGAGCCGCTCCGACAACGGGCCCGATCGGCGCTTCAAGCAGCCATCATAAAGCGCCTATCTGTCACAGAGCAACCGGGCGATAGAAACAAGGATACCGAGCAGATCGTTAGGACGGTCCGCACACATTGCGAGCGTCGCTTGCTGGAGCTGCGTTAGTCAGTCGGAGGCTAATGGCGTTTTTAACGGAACGCTAATATAAATGGACGTTCGAACGAGCAGCGCCTGCCAAATCCCTGAGGGAATGCCATGCGAAGGTTCATCTTCACGGCAATGTGTATCGCCGCCGCAACGGCCGCTAACGCCCATGATTGGTACGAAGACAAGATTGATCCACAGACGAAATTCAGGTGTTGCGGTGGTTCTGATTGCCGCGCCATACCTCGGTCTTCGGTGCGGTCCAGGATAGACGGTGGTTACACTTATTTGCCGCATAATTTCACCATCCCACGGGACCGTGTACAGGAATCCCCGGACGGCCAATACCATATCTGTGAGAATACCTACGTCGTAACCAATCAGCTGTATTGGCGTTGCTTTTTCGCGCCTCGTGTCGATGTCTCTCTACTTCTCGCACGTTAAGGTAAATACGGCGCGTCGCGGCCGGAATCCTCGTAGTGACCCTTGGTGAGCGGCTGCTCCGGCTGGTACTCCTAAGACAAGGTGTCAGCCTGGGCAGGACCGACACGGCGCGCATCAGATTGATGTTGCGGTCGATGACCCTTCGAATGTTTCTGCAAGCTGACCTTCTTGGGGTTGTATTTCAGGGCGTAGGAGACCTGATTGCCGACCTCACGGCCGATCCTCGCCTGGCGAGATCTTCGGCAGATTGCGGTATTCAAACGCCGGGCGTCTGGCTGCAGGACGCCCGGCGATCGTTTTACCCTACCGCTTGCGCAAATCCGCTTGGGCCAGATCAAGCGCCTTGGCGATGCGGCCGCAAGCCATGTCGATTGTCTCGCGCGTCCAGATCAGCGGCGGCGACAGGATCATCGTGTCGCCGGTGGCGCGCAGCATCATGCCTTGGGCAATTGCGTGATCGCGGACAAGCACGGCCGCACTCCCGGCCGGCAGGAAGCGCTCCTTGGTCGCCTTGTCCCTAACAATCTCGATCGCCCCCATCAGCCCGATCGAGCGCACCTCGCCGACCAGATCGTGACCGCCGATGTGCTCCTGCAGCGCCTTGGCGAAATAGGGTCCGGTGTCGTTCTTGACCCGATCGACCAAACCTTCCCGCTCCATGATCTCGAGGTTCTTCAGCGCCACGGCGCAGGCCACGGGGTGGCCGGCATAAGTATAGCCGTGATTGAACTCGCCGCCCTTCTCGACAAGCGTCGCGGCGATGCGGTCACCAACCAGCAGTGCCGACAGCGGCTGATAACCGGAGGTCAGCGCTTTGGCGGTGGTGATGGTATCGGGCTCGATGTCGAAGGTCTGAGCTGCGAACCACTCGCCGGTGCGGCCATAGCCGGTGATGACCTCGTCCAACATCAGGAGGACATCGTATTTGCGGCAGATGCGCTGCACTTCCGGCCAATAGCTCATCGGCGGTATCTTCACGCCGCCTGCCCCCATCACCGGCTCGCCGATGAAGGCGGCGACCTTGTCGGCACCGGCTTCGAGTATGGCGTCCTCGACGGCCTTGGCCGCGCGCAGGCCGAAATCATGGTCGCTTTCACCGGGCAGAGCCAGCTCGTAGGCATACGGCATCATCACATGGACGATGTTGGGAACCGCGCCGTTGAGCTGCTTGTGCATCGGCTCCATGCCGCCCAGCGAAGCGCCGGCGATGGTCGAGCCGTGATAGGCGGTCTTGCGCGAGATGATGCGGTTCTTCTCCGGCTTGCCTTCCAATGCCCAATAGTGGCGGACAAGGCGCAGCGCCGTGTCATTGGCCTCCGAACCGGACGAGCCGTAGATGACCTGGTTGACGTGCTTCGGCGCCAGTTCCGCCAGCTTCTTGGCCAGCAGCACTGGCGTCGGTGTCGAGCATTTGAAGAAGGAATTGTAGTAGGGCAATTCCTTCATCTGGGCGTAAGCCGCGTCGGCCAGTTCGTCGCGGCCGTAACCGATGTTGACGCACCACAGCCCGGCCATGCCGTCGAGGATTTCCGTGCCTTCGGAATCGTAGATGAACGGACCGTTGGCGTGAGTGATGATGCGTGAGCCGGCCTCGCGCATCTCCTTGTGATCGGTGAACGGATGAAGGTGATGCGCAGCATCGATCTGCTGAAGCTGCTTCAGCGAATAATTCTGATAAGTCATGTCTGATCTTTCCTCTTGAACCAATCCGGCGTTTTGCAGCCGGGGCGGATTCGTCAGAGGATGGCGGGCGGCGAATAGCCGATGCGGGCGCAAAGCCGCAAAAGCTCGGCGCGAAGCGTGCGCGGCGACGGCGTCACCGCCGCCCCGAATGCGCGACATGTCTTCATCCGAGCCATGCAGCACCTTATGCCGCCTGATGCGATCAGTTCAAGCCGTTCCGTTCAAGCGATGCTGGTCAGCGCACGTTGCAGGAAAACATACTTCATTGCGGCCTGTGCCGCTTGCGGCCGGCGATCACCGCGCCCGCCATGGCCGCCCTCGGTCTCCTCGAAGAACAGCGTCTTCGCATGGCCGGCAGCCTGCAGCCGCCCGGCCATCTTGCGCGCGTGGCCGGGGTGGACGCGGTCGTCGGCGGTCGACGTCGTCAGCAGCACCGGCGGATAGACCGCGTCGGTCTTCACATGCTGATAGGGTGAGTAAGCCGCCAGCCACGCGGCGTCTTCCGGCTTAGCCGGATCGCCATACTCGGCCATCCAGGATGCGCCAGGCGGCAGCTCGGTGTAGCGCAGCATGTCGAGCAGCGGCACGTCGATGATCACCGCACCGAAAAGCTCGGGATGCTGGGTCAGCGAAACGCCGGTCAGCAGGCCGCCATTCGAGCCGCCTTGGATGCCGAGCGTCGCCGGCGTGGCGATGCCGCGTTTCACGATGTCTTGCGCGACCGCGGCGAAGTCGTCGAAGGCCTTCTGGCGATTGGCCTTGAGCGCGGCCTGATGCCAGTTCGGGCCGAACTCGCCGCCGCCGCGGATATTGGCCTGAACATAGGCATTGCCCTTCTCCAGCCACAGCCTGCCGCGCACGCCGGCATAGCCGGGCAGCAGCGGCACTTCAAAGCCGCCATAGCCATAAAGCAATGTCGGCACCGGACCGTCCTGGTCGCGTTGCCTGACGACGAAGTAAGGGATCATGGTGCCGTCTTTCGAGCGGGCCTCGAACTGTTCCGACACAAGGGACGAAGCATCGAAACGCGCCGGCTGCGATTTCACTGTTGTCAGCGTCGCAGCATCGTCGTCCGACCAGATGATCGAGCTCGGCGTCAGGAAATCGGTGAAGGAGAAGGAGACGCTGGAGCCGAAATGTTCGGCATGGGCGATGCCGACATTGCCATTCTCCGGCAGCGCGACAGGCTTCATCGACCAGCGGCCGTCATCGCGCTCGCAGACGACGACCTTGCCGCGCACATTATCCATCAGGTTGATGAACAACCGGTCCTGCGTGCGGGCAATGCCCGCGATCGAAACCCGATGCGCGGGCTCGAGCACGGTATCGATGGGTCCCAACGCATCGGTTTCGATCCAGCGCGCGAAATCCAGCGAATAGAGGCCGTCAGGCTGGCACAGCGTGCCATCCGGCGCCGTCCACGGGCTGCGCACCCCGAAGACGAACTGATCCCGGAACAGCGCCGTGTCGGTGACGTCGTCCGGCAGCGGGAAGCGCCTGTTCTCGCCGAAAGGCAGACGCAGAAAACTGTGCGAGGCAAAGAAGTCGAGCGTCCGGGTCAGGAACAGATGCCGCTTGTCGCCGTCGAACTCGAGGGAACCGCCGGCGGCGAGATCCTGCTTCTGCGCCTCGAAGATCGGCGTCGCATCCTCCAGCCTGGTGCCGCGCTGCCAAAGCTTGACCACGCGTGGATAACCGGACTGGGTTTTTTCGTCCTCCTCGAAGGCAGCCGAGACGATGACGGTGTCCTTGTCCAGCCAGGTGAAGCCCGACTTCGAGGCGGGCGCGCGAAAGCCGCCCTCGACAAAGGACTTGGTGTCGATGTCGAATTCACGCATCTCACTGGCGTCGCCACCATCCGGCGACAGGCTGAGCAGGCAGCGGCTGAAGTCGGGGTAAAGCCGGCTGGCGCCGCTGAACACCCATTTCACGCCCTCTTTGGCGGACAGATTATCGAAGTCGATGATCGTCTCCCAATCCGGCTTCTCGGTCTTGTAGGAAGCGACCGTCGTGCGCCGCCAGAGGCCGAGCACATTGGTCTTGTCCTGCCAGAAATTGTAGACATGGCCGCTGAGTGCAGACCCGACCGCAATGTTGTCTTCGGCCGTCATCAGGTCGAGCGCGGTCTGGAACGCGTCCTGGTAGGACGGATCGCCCTGCAATTCACCTGTTGTAACCGCGTTCTGACGGTGGACCCAGTCGAGTGCTTCCTTGCCTGTCCTGTCCTCCAGCCAGAGAAAGGGATCCTCGGTCTCGCCAACTGGACCCTGCTGCTTCTGTGCGATCGACTTTGTCATGTGGTCTCCGAAAAATTCGTCAAGTTCGGTGCCACAAACATCGGCGTGGCGCTATCGAGATTCAATTCAAACACGTAAAATGAACGGCCTCCGTATAGCTAGGCCTTCTGCGTGGGGTGAAGGAAACTTCATGCAACGTCTCTACATTGCGAATGAGAAGTTTGATCCGGTCAACGGCACAGGGTGGAAGGAGTACATTCAGTGGTCGGGCCTTACCCAGTTGACCGAGGTTGTCACGCTCGACGGGATGCTCTGCGCATTCGCACTACCAGAGACGAAGGACAGCCACTGGCCCCACATTGTTAACGAAGACAACATGCTCAACTTCTTTGTGGACCTGGACTTCCTTCTTTCGGAGTTGGCCGATACGAGCAATCTCAACGTCCTTGGCGTGATCCGAAGGCCATCAACGGACGTGCGCCACCTTGATTGGAATGGATTCACGTTCCTCGGCTATGACTTGCTGGACCAGGACGTTTCAACAAGCGCACTAACCAATTGCGGCGGCTTTCCGGAAGCATTCGCGAACTCGGAACTCTCCAGCGTCGGACTGATCCCAGACTTTAATCGCGCTGTTGAAATTCAAGGAACGCTGCGAAGCAAATACTATCCACCTGAACACCACGCCGATTGTGACCTCTGGGCTATTTTCAGACAGCAAGGCAATTAAGGCTACTCCGATACGTAGCTCACACGATCCGCCGCCGCATGACGGTTGTAACCGCCAGCGCCAGGCAAATCGCGCCGAGCGTGATCGGCAGGCCGCCTGCACCGAGAATATCCATGGCGGCGCCCGCCAGCGGCGGTACAGCGATGCCGCCAACGCCCCACATCAGCGAGAAGGCGGCGTTGCCGGCGACCAGCTCCGAGCCGGTGAAGCGCTCGCCGAGCTCGATGATCGACATCGTATAGATGCCGTAGGAAACCGCGCCCCAGATAAAGACGCACGGCCAGATCAGCGGCGTCTCGATGAGAACCGGCAACAGCACGCATCCGAGCACGGTCAGCGACACGCAGATAAACCGCACCAGACGCGCCATCAGTCGTTCCGCCAGCAGGCCGAGCGGCACCTGCATGGCGATGTTGCCGGCGATCATCACCGACAGCAGCGCCGACATGCGGGCTTCGGCGATGCCGTAATAGGTCCCGTAGACCGGCAGCAGCGCCAGCACCGCCTGCTCAAAGCCGGCGGCGACGACGACCGCCGACAACAGCAGCCATGCCATCGGCATGAACCCCATCACCGAAACCCGGTGCCCGGCCTCATCGACCTTCGGCAGCCGTTGCAGCACCAGCGCCAGGCAGGCGCCGCAAAAAACGAATGCGGCGATGCCGACGAGAAACGGCGGCCATCCTTCGGTGCCGACGGCAAGCAGGCACAGCGGGCCGGCCGCGAAACCTGCCGAAATGACTGTGGAATAGATCCCCATCACGCGACCGCGGCGCGCCGGCGGCGCCAGTGCGATCACCCAGATCTCGCTCAGCACGTAGAGCGGATTGGTTACCACGCCGATCAGAAAGCGCAGCGGAAACCACAGATAGACATTCTGCGTCCAGCCGATCAGCGCCAGCATGATCGCGGAAAGTGCAGCGCAGGTGAGCGCCGTGCGCCCTGCCCCGAACCGGCGCGCCAGCGCTGGGATGAGCGGCGACGAGACGATGAAGCCGACCGGCGTCATCGCCGCAGACAGCCCGATCATCGCCGGCGAAATGCCTTGTCGCTGCAGGATGAAGCTCAGCAGCGGATAGGAGAGCCCTTGCGCGATGGCGAACACCGAGACAGTCGCGATTACCCCGGTGAGCGCCGCCCACTGCATTCTCGTTTCGTTGCCGCTGGTGCCGGTCGCGACCATTCTGCCATCCCTGCATTGGAGATCCGCTCGGCGAGTCACCCAGCTACCGGTCCGGCTCCGCGAAAGAAAGGGCCGGCCATCAAAAACCATTTGCGCCAACGGATCGCCGGCTCAACGGTTCCGGCGTCCGGACGACCGGTAGAGCGCGAACGCGATCAGCAGCGCATCGAGGCCAGCGATCACCGCCGGCAGGCCGAGCGGACCGATCCCCTGCATCAGCGCGCCGGCGCCGGGCGGGCCGACAATACCGCCAGCGCCCCACATCAGCGCGAAGGCTGCATTGCCGGCGACGAGTGCGGTTCCCTTGAACCGGCTGCCTAGCTCGACCAGCGCCATTGTATAGACGCCGTAGCCGACCGCGCCCATCACCACCAGCACGGGCCAGACCAGCGGCGTCGTGATCAGGAGCGGCAGCGAGAGCGCGCAAGCGGCCGTCGCCAGCGCGCAAAAGACGATCATCGCCCGGCCGCCGAAGCGCTCGGCCATCAGCCCAAGCGGAATCTGCAGCAGGATATTGCCGGCCGACAGCGCCGTCACCAGCGCCGCCAGCGTCGCTTCCGGCAAGCCGTAGCCGGTGCCGAAAACTGGCATCAGCGCATAGGTGCTCTGCTGGACCGCGGCCGCGACCAGGACCGCCAGCAGCAGCGCCGGCGCCAGCTTGGCGAAGCCTACGATGCCGCCCGAGACCTGGCCGTCATCCTCGAAACCGGTCAATTTGGACGAGACGGCGCGCAGGATCAGCGCACAGAGCGCAAAGCCTGATATCGCCGCGACGAAGGGAGGCCATCCCGATGTGCCGACCGTGATCAGGATCAGCGGCCCCGCCGCGTAGCCGGCGCCCAGCAGCGTATTGAACACCCCCATCACCCGGCCGCGGCGCGTCGGCGGCGCCAGCGACAGCGCCCACACCTCACCAAGCACATAGAGCGGATTGATGACCACGCCGACGAGAAAGCGGATGATGAACCACGCCACCCAATCCTGCAGATAGCCGATCGTCAGGAAGCAGAGCGCGCCGGCCAGCGAACAGCCGACGGCGAGGTTGCGCGCGCCGACCAGGCGGACGGCCGCCGGCACGAACGCAGCCGACAGGATGAGGCCAACCGGCATCATCGCCGCGGAAAGACCGATCAGCGCCGGAGACATGCCTTGCCGCTGCATCAACAGCGTAAACAGCGGATAGCTAAGCCCCTGCGCGGCGCCGAACATGGCCAAAGCGGCAGTGACGCCGGCAAGCGCTGCCCACTGCGTTGCCGCCTCGCCATCGCTCGAACCGGTCGCGACCATCCGCCATCCCTGTGAATCGCCCACCCTCGGGGGGTCGGCAAGCTACCCGGCTAGCGGTTCGGTTTGGGAAAAGGAAGGGCCGCCCGGGCAAATCTGCTGCGCCACGTCATCCGCTCCGTGCGTGTGCCCAACGATCGGTCAGCTGCCCTTCCGACATGTCGCTTCCCTCGTCCTAGTGGTCGCCGCCTCCGCAATGGCGGGACAGCCGGCGGTCCATTATGCCGCCGCACTGTCGCAGCGTACGAGGCTTGTCATGACCGCCGCCCTTCATCCCGCCGAACCGGCATTGGCAAACGATCGCGCCCGTCGCGGCGGCCGCGCGGGCAAACGTGCCGGCGCAGCGGCGGCGTTCGAGCAGCCGCCTTTCCGTCAGCTGAAAATCCCGCTGACGCCGACGAAGCTGGTCTCGGACGACGAGTTGGAATCGATCCACCTCGCCTCGTTGCGCGTGCTGCGGGAAATCGGCGTCGACGTGCTGCACGACGAAGCAAGGCGCATCATGAAGGCACATGGCGCGGATGTCCGCGAAGGCAGCGAGCGAGTGCGCTTCGACAGCGACATGATCCTCGAACTGGTTTCGCATTGTCCGTCGGAGTTCACCATCCACGCCCGCAATCCGGCGCACAATGTCCGCTTCGGCGGCGACAATCTGATCATCTCGATGATGGCGTCGGCGCCCAATTGTTCCGACGTCGACCGCGGCCGCCGGCCAGGCAACCAGCAGGACTATCGCAACTTCCTCAAGCTCGCGCAGATGCACAACATCCTGAACTGCACAGGCGGTTATCCGGTCGAGCCGATCGACATCCATCCGTCCGTCCGGCACCTCGAATGCATCCGCGATCTGAGCGTGCTCACCGACAAGGTGTTCCACATCTATTCGCTCGGCAAGGAGCGCAATGTCGACGGCATCGAGATCACCAGGATCGCGCGCGGCATCAGCCACGAGCAACTGCTCGAAGAGCCGTCGGTGTTCACCATCATCAACACCAATTCGCCGCTCAAGCTCGATGTGCCGATGATGGAAGGCATTATCCAGATGTCGAGCAAGGGCCAGGTCGTCATCGTGACGCCGTTCACCCTGTCGGGCGCCATGGCGCCGGTGACGATAGCCGGCGCGCTGGTGCAGCAGAATGCCGAAGCGCTGTCCGGCATTGCATTCGCCCAGATGGTGCGCAAAGGCGCGCCCGTCGGCTATGGCGGCTTCACCTCGAATGTCGACATGAAGTCCGGCGCGCCGGCCTTCGGCACGCCGGAATACATGAAGGCGCAATTGGTCGGCGGCCAGCTCGCCCGCCGCTACAACATCCCCTACCGCACCTCCAACACCTGCGCCGCCAACACGGTCGACGCGCAGGCCGCCTATGAAAGCGTGTTCTCGCTATGGGGCGCCATTCAGGGCGGCGGCAATCTGATGATGCATGCGGCCGGCTGGCTGGAAGGCGGCCTGCGCTGCTCCTACGAGAAGACCATTCTGGACATCGATCTGCTGCAGATGATGGCGGAATTCCTGACCCCGCTCGACCTCTCCGAGGAGGCTCTCGGCTTCGATGCCATCCAGTCCGTCGGTCCGGGCGGCCATTTCTTCGGCACCCAGCACACCCAGGACCGCTACAAGACCGCCTTCTATTCGCCTATCATCTCCGACTGGCGCAATTTCGAGACCTGGGCGGAAGCCGGATCGCCGACGGCTATCGAAAAAGCCAATCGGGTCTGGAAGGAGCGGCTGGCGACCTATGAAGAGCCCTACATGGACCCGGCTATCCGCGAGGAGCTCAACGCCTTCGTCGAGAAACGCCGGTCCGAAGGCGGCGCGCCGACCGATTTTTGATGATTGTGTCGTTGATGAACTGATCATTCGTATGGATTTGATGAACGGTCGACCCCCACTCCGTCGAGCTACGCTCGACACCTCTCCCCCGATCGACGGGGGAGAGGAAGGGCGCGAAGCGATTCCGGCTGGCACCCTTCCTCTCCCTCCGGAGGGGGGAGAGGTGGCGCCGCGAAGCGGCGACGGAGTGGGGGAAGCCGTTCATGAAACGCGCAGTCGCCGCAAAACAGGGACAACGAAGCGAGCGCGTAGCCTTCGGCAAGCGGGCAATCAGGCGGAAGCACTGCTTTGGCTTGAACTAAAGGCGCGCAAGCTTGGCGGCTACCGCTTTACGCGTCAGTTCTCCATCGGCCCCTTTTTTGCAGACTTTGCTTGCCGCGAAAAATGGCTTGTCGTTGAAGTCGATGGACACCAACATGCCGGCAGTTCATATGACCGCCGCCGTGACGATTTCATGCGCGCCCAAGGCTATTCGATCCTGCGTGTTTGGAACCATGACGTCCTGAAACATCGTACTCCCGTCTGTGAAACCATCCTTGCCGCGCTTGATGGCAGGCTGGCCGAAGACATCGCTGTATCCGACCTCCGCTTTGTTTTCACGCCCCGCTCACTCGATTCAATCTCTTCAAAAACGGAACTCTCTTCATGAAATCTCATGCAAAAGCGGTTGTCATCGGCGGCGGCGTCGTCGGCTGCTCCGTGCTCTACCATCTGGCCAAGGCCGGCTGGACCGACATCATGCTGATCGAGCGTTCGGAGCTCACCTCCGGCTCGTCCTGGCACGCGGCGGGCGGCTTCCATACGCTCAATGGCGATCCCAACGTCGCCAAGCTGCAAGCCTATACGGTGCAGCTCTACAGGGAGATCGAGGAGCTTTCCGGCCAGTCCTGCTCGCTGCACCTGACCGGCGGCGTGATGATGGCCGACACGCCCGAGCGCATGGACTTTTTGCGCCTTGCCCACGCCAAAGGCCGCTATCTCGGCATGGACACCGAGCTGATCACACCGTCGGAGGCCAAGGCGATGTTCCCGCTGATGGACGAGACGAATTTCGTCGGCGCCATGTGGGATCCGGTCGAAGGCCATCTCGATCCTTCCGGAACCACCCACGCCTATGCCAAGGCGGCCAGGAAGCTCGGCGCTGAGATCGTGCTGCGCAACCGGGTCGTCGAGCTGACGCAGGAAGTCGACGGCACCTGGAACGTCGTCACCGAGCAAGGCACGGTCAAGGCCGAGCATGTCGTCAATTGCGGCGGCCTGTGGGCGCGCGAGATCGGCCGCATGGTCGGTATCGAGCTGCCGCTGCTGGCCATGGAGCATATGTACCTTTTGACCGAGCCGATGCCGGAGGTCGAGGAATTCAACAAGTCGACCGGCCGCGAGATGATCGGCGTGATGGACTTCAAGGGCGAGATCTACACCCGCCAGGAACGCAACGGCATCCTGCTCGGCACCTATGAAAAGGCCTGCAAGCCGTGGTCTCCAGTCAACACGCCATGGGATTTCGGCCACGAGCTGCTGCAGCCCGACATCGACCGCATCGCGCCGTCGCTCGAAATCGGCTTCAAGCATTTCCCCGGCATCGAGAAGGCCGGCATCAAGCAGATCATCAATGGCCCCTTCACCTTCGCGCTGGACGGCAACCCGCTGGTCGGCCCGGTGCAGGGCCTGACCAACTTCTGGTGCGCCTGCGCCGTCATGGCCGGTTTCTCGCAGGGCGGCGGCGTCGGGCTGGCGCTGTCGAACTGGATGGTCAATGGCGACCCCGGCTTCGACGTCTGGGGCATGGACGTCGCTCGCTTCGGCGAATGGGCGAGCCTGCGCTACACCAATGCCAAGGTGCGCGAAAACTATTCGCGCCGCTTTTCCATACGCTTTCCCAACGAGGAATTGCCGGCTGCTCGCCCGGCTCAGACGACGCCGCTCTACGACACGATGCTGGCCAACAACGCCGTCATGGGCGATTCGTGGGGCCTCGAAACGCCACTCTGGTTCGCGCCGAAAGGCACGGAGCCGAAGGATATCGTTTCGTTCCACCGTTCCAACGATTTCGGGCCGATCGGCGAGGAAGTGCGTGCGACCCGCGAAAGGGTCGGCGTCACCGAGATCGCCAACTTCGCCAAATACGAAGTGTCCGGGCCGGGATCGGAAGATTTCCTCAACCGGCTGATGACCAACCGCATGCCGAAGATCGGCCGCATCGTGCTGACCCCGATGCTGAACGAGTTCGGCAGGCTGATCGGCGACTTCACCATCGCCAAGGCTGGTGACGAGCGCTTCATGATCTGGAGTTCGTCGGCGGCGCAGAAATATCATATGCGCTGGTTCGAGAAGCACCTGCCGAGGGATGGTAGCGTCCGCATCCACCGCTTCGACCAGACGCTTGTCGGCCTCTCGATCGCCGGGCCGAGATCGCGCGATCTGCTGCAGAAGCTTGTTGACGTGGATGTCTCGACCAAGGCTTTCCGCTTCATGGATTTCCGCGAGATGGCGGTCGGCGGCGCGCCCTGCATGGTCAATCGCATCACCTATTCCGGCGATCTCGGCTACGAGATCTGGATGGCGCCGGCCTACCAGCGCCTGGTCTACAAGGCGATCAAGGATGCCGGCGAAGAGTTTGGTCTTGTCGATTTCGGCATGCGCGCCTTGCTCTCGATGCGCCTGGAAAAGAATTTTCCGACCTGGTTCCGCGAGCTGCGCCCGATCTACGGGCCGTTCGAAGGGGCAATGGATCGCTTCATCAAGCTCGAGAAGAACGACTTCATCGGGCGCGAAGCGGCGGCCAAGGAACAGGCAGAAGGGCCGAAACTGCGCCGCGTCTCATTCATCGTCGATGCCGCGGACGCCGATGTCATGGGCGACGAGCCGATCTGGGCCAAGGTCGGCGGCAAGGATTTTGGCACGGTGGAAAAGCCGCATGGCTATGGCGCGCCACGCTTCGACACATCAGGCAAGGAAGTGCGCGGCTCCAGGGCCGCGGAAGGCGCCTCGGCCGTGCGCGGCATCGTCGATGGCGACTGGCGCGTGGTCGGCTGGATCACTTCCGGCGGCTATGCGCATTACGTGCAAAAGTCGATGGCGCAGGGCTATGTGCCGGCCGCCTTGGCCGAGAACGAGAGCGCCGGACTGTTCGAGATTGAAATCCTCGGACACCGGCGGCCGGCCCGCATCAATGTCGAGCCGCCTTTCGATCCGAGTGGCGAGAAGATGCGGGCATAGGCGGTCAGGGTTGCTGCCCAAGGCCGCCGCCCATCCCAAGGCTGCTACAACATTGTGCGGGGCACGGTCTCATGCTAGCGCAGCCGGTGCAACTGGCACGGGCGATGAGAACTCCTTGAAGTATTCGATGAAATGGGCCGAATGGCTTGCCGAGGGCAGGATCGGCCCTTTCCCCGCGGCGATCGTGTTGGTCGCGCTTTATTGCTGCACACAGGTCGTCGTGCTGTCGCTGGCGAGCCTGTGGGCGGGAACCGGGGTCGGTGTCGATGACTCCGAACAGCTGATGTATATGCGGTTTTTGTGGGCCGGCTATGGCGGCTCGCAGCCGCCGCTTTACTCCTGGCTCGGCTGGTTGACGTCGTCGGTTTTCGGAACCAACATCTTCGCGCTTAAACTACTGAAGTATTCCCTGATTTTCGTGGCCTTGACGTCGGTCTTCGTCGCGGTGCGCAAACTCGGCTATTCCCAACGCACCGCAGTTGCCTCCATTCTAGGTCTGTTACTGTTTCCTCAGCTGGTCTGGGAAATGCAGCACACCTTATCGCATACCGTTGCCGCCTTTTGTTTTTCGGGGCTGCTGCTGCTTGCGCTCGTCGAGCTTCTGCAGCGCAAGTCGCTGCTGACCTATGCCTTGTTCGGCCTGGCGATCGGTGCGGCTGTGCTGGCGAAATACAATCTTTTCATCCTGATTGCCGCGATGCTGGCGGCGACCTTATCGCTGCGCGAGACCCGCCAGGTCATCCTGCGTCCGCAAATCATGATCAGCATGGCCGTGGCGCTGCTGGTCTGCCTGCCGACATTGTATTGGACCGCCACGCATCCGAGCGAATTGCTGGCGCGCAGCTACAAGTTCGGCATCAATGAAGGCGACGGTGCTTTCCTCGTCGCGTTGAAAGGCATCATCGGCTTTGGCGATGCCGTAATGAATTTTGCCATCTTGCCGGTCGTGATTTTCGCAGTGGCGATGCTGGCGGGACGGGTCAGTCCATCGACGCTCCGCCTACGGCTTCCAGATTCGGAAAAACTATTGTGGCGCATTCTCGGCTTCGGGCTCTGCATCACCATTGTCCTGGTGATCGCCAGCGGCGCCACCACGTTCAAGGCGCGCTGGTTGTTGCCGGTCCTGCTTTTTTTGCCTGCCGCCTTCGCCGCCCGCATGGACTCCCTCGGCGACAAAGACAGGACGGCGCAAAACCTCACCATCACCGTTGCAGCCACACTGGCCATACTGATCTTGCCGGCGACATGGGCCTATCAGGTCTATGGCGGAAAGGGCCAGGGACGCGTCGTCCGTCTAGACTACCCGACGCTGTATCATGATCTGACCGCAGATGGCGCAGTCAAGACGGTCATGTCGGACTGGCACTGGGTGGGCAATCTCAGGCTCATCGACCCAGACCTTGTCGTCCTCGGAGAAGAGGTGCCGGGTTTCGCCGCGTTGCTGCAGGAACCCACCGTTCTGATCTGGCTCGACAGGCCCAGCCCGGAACCGGAAATCCTGGACCGCATCAACCAGGCGGGTTTCGTCCTGGACAGTGAACGCCGCAGCCTCAGGGTTCCCGAATTTTTGGGTTCGAGCGAAGGCAGGCTTGTGACCGTCGTCAAGTTGAAAAAGCGAAATGCCAATGCTCCTGCGGCCGATTGAGATCGGGAGGATAGGAAAGTGAGCGAGCCAGGCGTCGAGCGACGGTTCGGTCGCCACCGCAAGATCATGCCGTTCGAGCCGGACGAAGCGGGCTCTATCGACGCGTTGCGCCTGAAGTCGCGGCAGAAGGCCGCTGAACTCAACCAGCATGTGCTTGGCTACGGCGCACTGGCGGAAGCCGAGTGGCAATCTGCCGGTATTGCTGCTCCCGACCTGCCCACCATGCGCCAATACCGGCTCGACCGCATCCGCGCCGAGCTGAAGCGCCGCGACTATGCGGGAGCCCTGCTCTACGATCCGATCAACATCCGCTATGCGACCGACTCGACCAACATGCAGCTCTGGGTCGCGCACAATCCGACAAGGCATTGTTTCGTTGCCACCGAAGGCCCGGTGGTGCTGTTCGACTATTTCTCCTGCGAGCACCTTTCCGATCATTCCGGCGTCGTCGACGAGGTGCGGCCGGCTGTGTCGTGGATGTATCTCTATAGCGGCGAGCTGACCGAGCAAAAGACCCGCCGCTGGGCGGCCGGCATCGCCGATCTGGTGAGGGAACATGGCGGCGGTATCAGCCGCATCGCCGTCGATCACATCAATCCTGAGGGCGTCGAGGAACTCGCCCGCCTCGGCATCTCCATCGGCAATGGCGAAGCGCTAATGGAAAATGCACGTCTGATCAAATCGCCCGACGAAATCCTGGCCATGCGCCGGTCGATCGTCGCTTGCGAGGCGGCGATGGGCGAGATGGAGGCAGCGTTGCGACCGGGCATTTCCGAAAACGAATTATGGGCCGAACTCCACCGCGGCAACATTGCGCGAGGCGGCGAATGGGTCGAAACTCGGCTGTTGACGTCCGGCCCGCGCACCAATCCCTGGTTCCAGGAATGCTCGTCGCGGACGATCGAGGCCGGCGATCTCGTCGCTTTCGATACCGATCTGATCGGCCCCTACGGCTTCTGCGCCGACCTGTCGCGCACCTGGCTCTGCGGCGAAACCGAGCCGTCCACCGAGCAAGGCGACCTGTTTCGCACCGCCGCCGACCAGATCGCCCACAACATTGGCCTGATGCAGCCGGGCACTTCGTTCCGCGACCTAGTCGAGCGATCGGCGGTGCCGCCTGGTGATTGCTTCCCGACGCGCTACGGCGTGCTCTATCACGGCGTCGGCCTGGCCGACGAATACCCGACGCTGCCGCATGCGATCGACTGGACCGACGACACGCCCGACGGCGTGCTTGTGTCAGGCATGGTGCTTTGCGTCGAGAGCTACATCGGCCGGCTCGGCGGACGCGAAGGCGTCAAGATCGAGGACCAGATCCTGATCACCGAAACCGGCAACGAGCAGCTTTCAAGCTACCCGCTCGATGAGCGACTGCTCGGCGGCTGAAGGGCGGAAAGCTCAGTAGCCGCAGTCGATTTTGCGCCTGGCCTTGTCGAAAACGCGGTCGAACCGCGCTCGATTGGAGTTCCGATCCTTGGCCGGAAAGGCTTGCAGGAGCGTAGCCTTGTCGGCGCCCATGCCGGCCAACGTGTTGATCGCCAAGTCGCCATAGCTGGCATGCAGCGGGATGATCCCCGCCCGGATACGCTCCAGCAATGGCTCGATGGCGGGAGCGCCTCGCTCGCCGAGGCGGCAGAGGCCTTGCACTCCTGCCAGATAGGAATGCTGCCAGAAATTGCCCTTGTCGAGCGGCTGCAGCGCCGCGTCGTCGATCAGATAGAGCATCGTCGGGATGGCGTCGGCGCCGAACACGGAAAGCCTGGTCAAAGCCTGAAAAGCGGCGACGCGCCGGGGCGTATCCTTTGCCAGCCTTTCGAGGTCGGCACGATGCTCCGGGATCACTTGATCGGGCAGGGACTGGATAGCTATGGCCAGGCGCCCAGCTTGCGGTGCTTCGATGTTGCCGAATTTGCTTACCTTGATATCGATTTCGAAAAGCCGCGCGAAAAGCGCGTCGGCAAGCCGCGCCATGCTCTCGGGCGCCACGTCCTTCGCATATTTCGCTGCTGCGAAGACGCTGTCTGGAACGCCCAGCCGGCGGTCGTTCAGGGCTGCTATGGCGAGGTCGACATCGGGCTGCGACGCAGTCTGCCTACCGCGCAGCCTGTCAAAGAAATCATTGGCAAGCGAGTTGGTGACGGCGTCGATGGGGCCCGGCTGACTGAGCTTTGCGGCAAGGACCGCGGCCGCATCGTTCGAGTCGTCGACTGCTGGCAGCGTAAGCTCCATGCCGAGCGTGCCGGTTACGAATGCGCTCCAATCGGGCCGGTCGGCGAACTGGACGATGTGGGTAAGGTCGAGCGTTCTCGGGAAGCCGATGCGAATATCGAACTGATAGCCGGTCACATAGCTTGGCAAAAGCAGCGGCAGCAGCCGGTAGGAAGCAACGCCGGTCCATCGGTAGACCTCGGAGAAGGTTGCTCCGTCCTTGTTGTGCACAGAGATGCGGTAGACCGCGATTGTATCGGCGGTCGGATTGAGCCCTGCCTGGTAATCGTTCACCCCACGCTTGATCTGCCCGGCGCTGACCACCGTGTCAGCTTCGGCAAGTGGCGCCTCGGATTCGATCAGGCAATTGCCCTTGGCGATCTCAAGCCGCATGCGCTCCGAAGCCTTGGGTGCGTTCCGCGCCGTGGGACTCTTTTCGAGATCAAGGAGGCGGACATCGGCAAGCTCGACTGGCGGACATGACGCCCGGCGCTCCATGTGGAAGGTCCGGGCGATGGAGGAAAAGTCCGGCTCCGGCATCTCCGCGGGATAGCTCATTACCATGATACGCCGGGCGCTGCGTGTCAGCAGCGCACGCATGCAGAAATCGTCACAGCGGGTCTGGGTCTTTGTCCAGAAGGCTGTCCGATCGGAGCGAACCGCCAGCGTCTCGGCCCGGAACGGCCGCACGATCCGGTCGTTGTCGCCCGATACCAGCGCCATCGTGGTCCGGTCCATTGACCTGTTGATCAGGAAAGGCGGCACCGCAAGCAGTGCCACCGCGATCAGCGGGCTCGTCAACCAGTTTAATCGGCCCGGGACCCCGAAGCTGATTGCCCATGTCAACAGCAGGAACAGGAACACCGGCGGGATCAGCGCCATCAGCAGGGCGAGCGGGATGCCGACGATGCTGATCGCCGCGACGATGGCTATCTGCGGCAAGAGCAGACATGGCAGTGCCGCCAGCCCCAGGACCAGCAGCACGGTCCGAAATGTCCATCTCTGAATGGTTGCCACCGCCATGGTGCTGTCCCCGCGAAGTCACGCGCAGGTTGCGCGCACATGGTGACGGTCGCGTAAAGATCAGCCCAGGCCCGGATCTATTGCCAATCAGAGTTAGCGAACGGTTGTGCCGACGGCTCCGAGAGAGATCAGCAGGTCGACGAGGATGTTCTTGACCGGCTCCGGTGTCGTTCTGGCGGTGATGAAGGGCAGGCCTTTTCGCCTTCCCGTCCAGCCAACGACCTTCACCGCTTGCGCCGCTGGCTCGAAGCGTTGCGCCAGCGCCCAGCTCTTGCAGTCGATGGCCGCGACATCGGCACGGCCCTCGGCGATGGCGACGATCGAGGCACGGTGGCCGCCGCTTTCGCTGCGCGCCGTAAAGATGTCCAGGCTTTCGCCCATTGCTTCCAGGTCGCGCGTTAGCCCGATGAAGCCGGACATCGAATCGAGGCTGTTGAAGGTAAAGTGCTTGCCACGCAGAATATCGAGCGGGATGAGAGGGCTGCCTTCGGACGGTGAACCAACCGTTGGCGCTTCACCTGCCCGCATCACGAGCGCGCTCGAATAGAGTTCGCCCTGCCCGCCCTCGAAGGCATCGTAATTCGGCTGGCCGATCACCTGGACATGCGTCGACAGGCCGAGTTCCATCGGCCCCCAGCAGGTCTGCGCGAACAGCAGCGCCGGATGCAGCCAGAGGCCGTGAAAATCCAGTTCGTCCGGCGGCAGCGTCGCCGGATCGGGCGCGATAACCTTTCCGGCGGCGTCGCGGATGCCGCCTTCTACAGGCCGCAGATCGGCATTGACGCGAGCGATGGTCTGCGGCGCGCCGATGCCTTTTTGCCGGAAGGCATCACGCAGCCGTGCCCATTGGGCATCGACCTCGCTCCGCATTTCGGGCCAGTCATACATCGGCAAGGCGGCAACGAAATCGCTCATGCCGGGACTTTGATCGTTACGCTGAGAAACTGACGAGACCATTGACGCGCACCTGGCTATCGCCGCGGCGATGCCGCAAAATTCATTCTTTCGGCGGCTCGGCCGGCACCGGCGCGCTGCCAAGGCCATTGAGGCTGCGCGCCCTGACGCGCGGCTTGAACGCCCGGCCTGGTTCCGGCGCGCGCCGCAGCACGGGGTGAACGATCGGCTCCTTAGCCCTGAACGCATAAGCCTTGAGCAGCGCGAAATAGTTCGGATAGGCATAGCCATTGTTCATCCGCAGCCACTCGTCACGGCGGTCGGCAAACAGCTTCGGCAACCGGTACCAGGCCACCGTCGGGCTCTTGTGATGGACGAAATGCAGATTGTTGTTGAGGAACAGGAAGGACAGCGGCGAACGCTCGACGATCACCGTGCGGCCTTCCGGATGCTCCGACCACTGGTGCTCGGCGAAAGTGCGGATCGAAATCAGCGACTGGCCGAGCCACACCGGCACCAGGATGTAGAGCCACAACGGGATGCCGAAGCCGAACTGCACGATGGGCAGCACGATGACCAAGCCAATCGCGTGCAGCAGCCACGCCTTGCGGATCGCAGTGTCGCCGGCAAGCATCTGCTTGGCATCGTCGATGAAGAAGCCGATGCAGGAGAGCCACGGGCCAAGCACGAAGCGGCCGACCATCGTGTTGTTGATCTTCAGCAGGAATTTCATTGCCGGCGGCAACTCGTCATGGTGCCACAGCGCCTTGTAGTAGCTTTCGGGGTCGTCCAGCGGATCGGTCAGCCGTTCGTCGGCATGGTGGCGCAGGTGAATGGTCTTGAACCGGCGGAACGGCCAGACGAGGCCGATCGGCAGGAAGACGAAAACTTCGTTGAGCTGTGCATTGCGGGTCGGATGGCCGTGCAGGACTTCGTGAGCCAACGAGGATTGCAGTGCGGCGACCAACGCCAGAACGGCGAGCGCCAACAGCGGGTACGATGGCCAGATGAGCGAGCCGGCGACGAGCCAGGTGCCGTAACAGAAAAACGCCAGAGACACGGTCGGCCATTCGATGGCCGGTGCATTGCGTCGTCTGTTATTCGTGCTCGTCATGGATCGACCACTGCCCTTCCAGTCGCCGGAATCATTTTTGATTCCTGACAGGATTGTGTCAGGAGCGTTGAATCGCTGCAACGCGACAAAGCGCACAAGATGTTGCGATTGCGCATTTTCAGCCGCATATGTTATATTTTGTAAACAAGTTGGAGGATTCATTTACGCCTAAGGTGCCACTTCGGTGGCTTCGGCGGATTTTTTTCCTCCCAATGGCCGGAATGACGATATGGACAAACGCGACCTGTCGACGATCTTTCGGGAGCGCCTGAAAATGCTCTTGACACGGTCCGACTTGAACCAGTCCGCCTTCGCGACGGCGGTAGGCATCGACCGTTCGGCGCTTTCGCAGTTGCTGTCCGGCGCCTCGACACGCCTTCCTCGCGCCGAAACGCTGCTCAACATCGCCGCCGAATTCAAGGTATCGCTCGACTGGCTGCTCGGCCTCAGCCAGGACGAAGGCGTCACCGGTGAAATCCGCGAGAGCCTGGAGATCGAAGAAGCGCCCGATGGCTTTGACCGCACGCTGCTGGCAAGGTGGCATGCCGAGGCCGCAGGCACGAAAATCCGTTACGTGCCGGCCGGCATTCCCGACCTTCTGCGCACCGAGGCGCTGGTCGACTACGAAGCGGGCATCGCCAACAAGAGCCGCGAGGCCCAGGCCGGTGAGACGCAGTACCGCATCGACTACAACCGGCGGCCGGAAACCGACATGGAAGTCTGCATGCCGCGCCACACGCTGGAGATTTTTGCGCGAGGCTTAGGCGTGTGGGACCGTTTCCCGGAGGCCGACCGCCACCAGCAGCTTCTCCACATGGCGACGCTGCTCGACGATCTCTATCCCACTTTCCGCCTGTTTCTCTATGATGGGCGGATGCGCTATTCGATCCCCTACACCATCTTCGGACCTTATCGCGCCGCCATCTATGTCGGCGACATGTATCTGGTGCTGAATGCGACCCAGCCGGTCCGCACGCTGACCAGCCATTTCGACAATCTGATCCGCGCTGCCGACATCAACGCGCATGAAGCAGCCAGCTTCACGCAAAGGCTGGCAGAGATGCGATTTTGACGGCCTGTTTCTCGCGTCGACATTGACGCCATATAAAGAGTTCTTTATATCCTTATCTCGACAAAGAGTTCCCCGGAAGGCGTATTTCCAATGACCAACCCGATTGACGCGCTGCTTGCCGAAAAGGGCGTTCTGCTCGCCGATGGCGCCACCGGCACCAATCTGTTCGCCATGGGGCTCGAGGCCGGCGAGGCTCCAGAGTTGCTGAACGAGACCGCGGCGGACACCATCACCAGCCTGCACCAGAACTTTGTCGATGCCGGCGCCGACATCATCCTCACCAACTCCTTCGGCGGCACCCGTCACCGGCTGAAGCTGCACCATGCGCAGGACCGCGTGCATGCGCTGAACAAGCGCGCCGCCGAGATCGCCCGCGCCGTCGCCGATACAGCCGGCCGCAAGGTCATCGTGGCGGGCTCGGTCGGCCCGACCGGCGAGTTGCTGGTGCCGCTCGGCGCCATGACCTATGACGAGGCAGTCGAGGCCTTTGCCGAACAGATCGAGGGCCTGAAGGCCGGCGGCGCCGAAGTCGCCTGGATCGAGACCATGTCGGCGCCGGACGAAATCCGCGCCGCCGCCGAAGCCGCCATCCGCGTCGGCCTGCCCTATACCTATACCGGCTCCTTCGACACCGCCGGCCGCACCATGATGGGGCTGTTGCCGAAGGACATCCATGGCGTCGCCGATGGACTGTCGCAGGCGCCGCTCGGTGTCGGCGCCAATTGCGGTGTCGGCGCCTCCGACATCCTCGCTTCGCTGCTCGACATGACCGAGGCGAAGCCGGAGGCGACGGTGATCGTCAAGGGCAATTGCGGCATTCCGGAATTCCGTGGCGCCGAAATCCACTATTCCGGCACGCCCGAACTGATGGCCGACTATGTCAGGCTCGCCGTCGATGCCGGCGCCAAGATCGTCGGCGGTTGCTGCGGCACCTCGTTCGCTCACCTAGCCGCCATGCGCAAGGCGCTCGACGCACACACCAAGTCGGATCGCCCGACCGTCGAGAAAATCGTCGAGCGCATCGGTCCGATGCGCAACAAACAGGCCACGGTCAACACAGCCGAGACCAGCGAAGCCCGCCGCGAGCGCCGGCGCAGCCGCGCCTGACGCTTTCGGCTACCCGGCACTTTCGTCGAGGCGTCACGACCAATGTCGGAATTACAATGTTGAAAAAGGCCGGCAAGGTTTCCCCTGCCGGCCTGCCGCACCCGCCCGTGGGTCGGTTATCCCGTATCAGAATGATCCCATCTGAAGAAAACCGGCCATCATCGCCACTACCGATTGCCGCCCAGCGCCGAGGCAAGGCGCACAAGCGAGAGGAACTCGGAGCGGTACCCAAACGGGTCGGCTCCCCGGGCGGCAGTGGCAATCTCCACGATCTTGTCGTAGCCGAACTTCGCGGTCGCATCCTCGTCGCGCAGCTTCTGGCCGAACGCCGCGACGGCAACCGAGAACCGCTGGTCGGTGCTGGCCTGGTTGAAATCAGCCACTTCGTTGGCTGATGTCACCGGCGTGGTGATCAGCTTCGAGGCATCCTCGTTCGGCAGCTTGTAGCGGATCTTCACGAAGGCATATTCGTCGGCGTTGGCGACGCCGCCATTGTTCACCGACGCCTGGCCGTAGCGCAGCGGATCGATCTTCTCGCCGCCGTTGCCCTTCGGCGTGATCTCGTAAATCGCGGTGACCGAATGGCCGGACCCGATCTCGCCGGCATCGACGCGGTCGTTGTTGAAGTCCTCGCGGTTCAAGGCGCGCGTCTCATAGCCGATCAGCCGGTATTCCGAGACCTTGTTCGGGTTGAACTCGACTTGGATCTTCACCTCCTTGGCGATGGTGAACAGCGTCGAGGACGCATCCTCGACCAGCACCTTCTCGGCCTCCGCCAAAGTGTCGATATAGGCAGCGGTGCCATTGCCGTTCTGGGCAATGGTCTGCATCATTTGGTCGTTGAGATTGCCGCGGCCAAAACCGAACACCGACAGGAACACGCCGGTCTTGCGTTCCTGCTCGATCAGCCGCTTCAAATCGTCATCGTTGGTCTGGCCGACATTGAAGTCGCCGTCCGTGGCCAGCATCACTCGGTTGACCCCGTCCTTGACGAAGGATTTCTGCGCCAGCCGGTAAGCTTCCTTGATGCCCGCCTCGCCGGCCGTCGAGCCGCCGGGCGTCAATGTGTCGATGGCATTGAGGATCTTGTCCTTCTCCGAGACCTTGGTCGGCTCCAGGACAGTGCCGGCGTCACCCGCGTAAGTGACGATCGAGACTGTGTCGTCGGGCCTCAACTTGCTGACCAGAAGCCGGAAGGCCGACTGCAGGAGCGGCAGCTTGTCCTGCTCGTTCATCGAGCCCGACACGTCGATCAGGAACACCAGATTGGCCTTGGGCTGCTCGGCCGGCTTGGCGTCGAAACCCTTGATGGCGACATGCATCAGCCTGGTATGCTCGTTCCATGGCGTCGGCATGACGCTGACGGTCGAGTTGAACGGCGTCGAGGCAGTGTCCGGTCCTTTCCAGTCATAAGGGAAGTAGTTGATCATCTCCTCGACGCGGACCGTGTCGGCCTGCGGCACAACACTTTCCCTGAGCGAACGCCGCACGAAGGAATAGGAGGCCGTGTCGACATCGATCGAGAAGGTCGAGACCGGGTCTTCGCGCGCCGTACGCACCGGATTGGTCTTGAAATCCTCGACGCGGTCGCGGTTTTGCTCCGGCAGCAGCATCTGGTCGGCTGGTGCGGTCGAAGGCTGAGCCATCAACCTGGATTGGGCGACAGTACCGGGCACACGGCCAATCTGCGCGGCGCCATCGGCTGCAGGAGCCGTGGTACTTGAACCGCCAGCCAGCGCCTCGCGAGGCGAGGGCTCGGGCGCATTGCGAGCCAGCATATCCTGCTCCACCAGGCCACCCAGCGCATTCGATTGGGGCTTCGGCGGCGATGCCGGCGCAAGCGCCTCGGCCGCGGCGCGGCTTTCGGCGTCGACATCAGCTTTCTTCTGTTTGTCGGCCTCGGCCACGGTGAGCGGCCTCACCGTGGCCGGCGCTTTAGCCGCTGGTTTGTCGGCCAGCGTTTCGGTGATCTTCTCGTCCCCGCCGGAATGGAACGGCTGCTCCTGCAGCATATAGATGGTGGCGTATCCGGCGATCGGCAGGGCGACGAGCCCGGCAATGGCCGGCGTGGCGAAGAGTTTCTTTTGCATGATTTCGCTCCAGAGCTTTTGTGCTCGCTCTATGAGACGAAGCCCGTTCGCCGATCCTTGGGTGGCAGGTGAAGTTTTTTCGTCCAGGTCGTAGGCGCGCATGGCAGCCTCGAAGGCACGCGCCTTTGCGTCGGCACCCGGTGCCGGTGCTGCGATATCGCGCAGCCTCTTGAGTTCGTTGTCGTCGACCATGATCACACTTCCCCGGTTGAACGCACGAGCGTCTGCAACCGTTTCTTCGCTTCATGGATGTGCCAGGAAACCGTCGTCTCCGAGATCCCCATCGCCTCGGCAGCGGCTGCGTGGCTCAGCCCTTCACCATAGACGAGCAGCACCGCGTCGCGCTGCTTGCCCGGCAGCATCCGCACTGCCGCCCAAAGCGCCTCGGTCGGATCTTCAGGCTCGGCTTCTCCCGAGATCAGTGCGTAAGCGCCGTAGGCGTCGGTCTTGACCGTCTCGCGGGCGGTCTTGCGCATCACGTCGCGTGCCGCATTCAGCGTCATGGTGTAGAGCCAGGTGGTGAAGGCGCCGCTGCCATGATAATCGCGGATCGCCCGGCCAAGCCGGATGCAGACTTCCTGGGCGACATCCTCGGCGTCGGCCTTTTTCCCGCACCAGCGATAGGCGGCGCGATAGACGAAGTCATAGTGCCTTTCGAGCAATTTGCCGAAAGCCCCCCTGTCTCCGTCCTTCGCCCGCCCGATCAACTCGGCGTCGGAGGCTTCGCTTTCATCCAGCATCATCGCCATCATTGCCTGTTGGACGAAGGCTAATGGCGATTCCTTGGGATGATGGAAGAAATTTTTTGGGAGGCGGTCACTTGAAGACCATCTGCGCCCTACCCGAGCGTCTCCGCGAACAGCGTCGTCAGCCGCTTCCAGTGGCGCTCAGCGCCGGTTGCATCGAAGGCGCTGTGGTCCGGCGCGCACCAGCCATGCGCCATGCCGGCATAGTTTTCGATGACGTGGTCGACCTCGGCCGTGCGCAGCGCTTCGGCCAGCCGCGCCGACTGTTCGGGTGGGAAGCTGCGGTCCACACCAGCCGTGCCGACATAGACCCGCGCCTTGATCGACGCAGCCTTCCGATGCGGGCTGTCGGCAGCATCGCTCGCCAGATTGCCGCCATGGAAACTGGCGGCGGCAACGATGCGGTCGGGATAGGCCGCGGCTGCATTCAGCGCCCGCGCTCCGCCCATGCAATAGCCGACGGCGCCGACTGGTCCGGCCACGCCTTCGGCATCGAGCGCATCGAGGA
This sequence comes from Mesorhizobium sp. M6A.T.Cr.TU.017.01.1.1, assembly GCF_004023115.1. Lineage (NCBI taxonomy): Bacteria > Pseudomonadati > Pseudomonadota > Alphaproteobacteria > Hyphomicrobiales > Phyllobacteriaceae > Mesorhizobium > Mesorhizobium sp. M6A.T.Cr.TU.017.01.1.1. The sequence goes on along the minus strand of NZ_RZTA01000010.1, from coordinate 60,044 downwards.
AAGCGCCGCTGTCGCGGATGGTCATGTCCTGGGTCGTGCCGCTGAGAAGACCCGTGATGACGGCCTTGCGCTTCCCGTCGCTGAATGCGGTCTTGGCCTCGAAAGGGCCGTAGGGCGCGTTGCGGTAGAAAAGGTCCGGGACCAATACCGCGTAATTGTCGCCTGCAAGCCGTTCCGCCATTTGGTCGAGCGCCGGCCGCGGGCCAAAAGCGTCCATATAGAGGATGATAGCCGCCTTGGCCGGGGCTGCCGAGCGGAACAGACCGGCTTTTGCCAAGCCGTCGCTGGTTTTGATCTGAATGTCCCGCTTCGCCATCACCACTCCTTTGACTTGTCGTGCGATAGATATCCGCGCAGTCCGTCAGGGCAAGTCGTAATGAGGCAACCGCATTCAAGATTCCGTGCGGCATTCGGCGATGCTAAAGACGCGCAAACGCCGCCATGTGAAAAGCTTGAGCCTCTGGGGGATAGCGATAGGCCGTGCCATAGGGACAGGCGTTGCGATCGAGACAACCGCCGGTTCGGCAAGGCGCGCCGTTTTGCCCACGCACATGCGCCAGACACGTTTCATGCGCGAAACCATCCGCAGAATACGCGTCGACCGGACAGGATTTCAGGCAAGGTTTTTCCAGACATGCATCGCAAAGGTGAATCACGTCGCGAGGTTCTTGGAGCGCAATCTCGTCCTCGAACAGCAGCGCGCCGCGATAGGCGTGCCAGAGCCCGTATTGCGGATGCATGAGGATGCCGAGCGGCGACGGCTTCAGTCCCTCCGCCCGCTTCGCCCATTGCTGGAACGGCAGATACGGCCTGTCGGACGGTGACACGGCACGCGCGCCGAATTTCTTCGCCACCGCGCCGATCACTTCACGCGACCACGTATCGAGCGGATTGGCGATGGTTTGCGGTTGGCTTCCTTTCCAGCGCAGGAAATGCGGCCACGGCGCAGCGCCCGCCTGCCCCACCAACAGCACGGATCTGGCGGCAGCGCCAGAGAGACCGGAAGGTGCTTGCTCGCCGTCCGTAAAATTGAAGCCGCCACGAAGCATGAGACCGTGAGCGGAAAGCGCAGCCGCGACGGTTTCGACCATGCTGCGCTCAAGGAACTCTGTCACCCTTCGATCCTTGAAAACGGGATTACTCCCCTTTTCTCAAGCGTCTCACGCAAATTATCGGCGTAGCGATGCGCAAACGCCTCTACTTCACCTTTGGGCCGGGCAAAATAGCGGTCATAAAGTGTTGAGTAGTCCTCACCTTGGGCGAACGGCGCTTCCACTTTTCCAAGCCAATCAACCCAGTGACCGATCTCATGCAGAAGCGTGCGATAGAGCTGCGTGGCTCGCACGGAATCGAGTGAGGTGGAAACGAGATGCTTCTTCCCAACCCGGCTGACTTTGTGACCATCCAAACGAAGTCTGTCCAACTCTGCCGCATCCTCAGGGTCCAGCGATGTGGACCATTCGATGGTGTCGCCAACGTTACAGGCTTCCAAAAATAAGGCCGGACCACTTTTTTCGATGGAGGATCCGCGAAAACCAAGATCGGCATAATAAAACATTCGCCCCCACGCCGGTCTGAGTACGCGCGCTTTTCGCGTCGGTTGGCGCAAGACAAATGTTTCCAGCCCGGCCCAGTCAGCGAGAGGAACATGAGAGAGAAGGAAGACCACATCTTCGACCGAGCATGCGTGAACACACCCACCGCTCGTCTTTTCGACAATGAGTGTTACGTCCCTGCCATTCACCGTCCTGCGCAGCATCTGGCCAGGATTGAGCTGCGCCGCACACCATCCAGCGGATATCCACGGTCGGGGAACGATCATGCGGTTGTTTTGCCCATGGCCCTGCTTCGGCGTGCCAATATTCCGGTTTCGCCTGACTGGATTGAAAGGCATCCGCACCCGTCCCCCGATAAATCGCTCATCCATCAAAGGTGAACGCCTTCAGCTAGGCGAGCGGAATAGCACGGGATCGCGGTGGCCACCAACATGCTGGCTGCCGGTCGCTGAGCGGATTGATCACGGTCGTCCCCCGCCAACGCAGGAAATGCGGCCATGGCGCGGCGCCCGCCTGCCCCACCAGCAAGACGGATCTGGCGGCAGCGCCAGAGGGGCTAGGTGGAGGCGCTTCACATACTGCGAAATTGAACCCACCGCGAAGCATGAGACCGTGAGCGGCCAAGGCCTTGCCAACGCCTTCATAACGAGGTCGCGACCCGTGAGATTGCAACCCAAAGGACGTCACATCGGACATAGTCGCCTTATGAAGCTCGTAAGCTGCGTGACTCTCGTTTCGGATCGTGAGGGCGGGAACACCCCGAGACCATATGGCTCCAAGCCTTCCCCCGATCATCGACGATCGTCAACCAGCACCTAAACCCGTTTTCGTCATCCGAGCAGACAGGGGCATCAATGATATTCCGAGACAGGTCAAACTCCACCTCGATCGAACAAGTTTGAAGTTTCAAGCCGCGAGCCGCGGCTTGGGCCTCAATCATGGAACGATACCGTCCTATCATCGAAGCGAAGGTTGGCAATGTTGCGGAAGACTCTTTTGACAGGTCTATTCGAATTTTGGATGTCGAATTTTCTTGTGCCAATGAATGGAGTTTGCCTACGCCCCAGTAGCCATCAACGTCGTTGTTACGGCTCACGAACGATCTGGCGATATCGATCGCAACACCCTTGAAAACCTTCCTTCGAGCCATATCGGTCTCCGGGCAAGCGATGTCCGAAGGCATCGGACGGGCAGACGCAAATCACCCCTTCTTGTCCGAATCGGAGAAGGCGCTCCGCCAGACTTCCTTGTGGATGATGTTGGCGACTTTAGCCCCGCCTGACTCGGGCTCCTTTCAGGTGAAGGCGTCGGCCATCGACGCCTTCTTCCTGCCGATGAAGTCCTTCAGCCCGTCGTCGATACCCTGATCGAGATGCGGCGCCTCGTAGCTTTCCAACCAGCGGCGGGCGAGTTCGTTGGCGCGCTGCGGCGCGGTCTTTTCGCCTTCGGCCAACCACTGCTCGTAGGAATTGTTGTCGGCGATGTTGGAACGGTAGAAGGCGGTCTGGAAATTGGCCTGGGTGTGGTCACAGCCGAGATAATGGCTGCCTGGACCGACCTGGCGGATGGCGTCCATCGCCTGGCCGTTCTCCGACAGGTCGACGCCTTCGGAGAACTTCTGCGTCATGCCGAGCTGGTCGATGTCCATCATGAACTTTTCGTAGCAGGAGGCGAGCCCGCCCTCGAGCCAGCCAGCCGAATGCAGCACGAAATTGGTGCCGGCGAGGATCGTCGAGTTCAGCGTGTTGGCGCTCTCATAGGCCGCCTGCGCGTCCGGGACTTTCGAGGCGCAGAGCGAGCCGCCGGTGCGGAACGGCAGGCCAAGCCGACGCGCGAGCTGCGCCGCGCCATAGGAAACCAGCGACGGCTCCGGCGTGCCGAAGGTCGGCGCGCCCGACTGCATCGAGATCGACGACGCGAAGGTGCCGAACAGCACCGGTGCGCCCGGCCGGATCAGCTGCGTGAACGACGCGCCGGCCAGCACTTCGGCCAGAACCTGGGTCAGCGTGCCGGCGACCGTCACCGGGCTCATCGCGCCGGCGAGGATGAACGGCGTGACAATGCAGGCCTGGTTGTGGCGCGAATAGACCTTCAGCGCCCCCAGCATGGTCTCGTCGAACACCATCGGCGAATTGGCGTTGATCAGGCTGGTCAGCACCGTGTTGTTCTCGACGAAATCGTCGCCGAACACGATTTTTGCCATCGCCACCGTGTCCTCGGCGCGCTCCGGCGCGGTGACCGAGCCCATGAACGGCTTGTCCGAATATTTGATATGACTGTAGATCATGTCGAGATGGCGCTTGTTGACCGGCACGTCGACCGGCTCGCATACCGTGCCGCCCGAATGGTGGATCGACGGCGCCATATAGGCGAGCTTCACGAAATTGCGGAAATCCTCGATCGTTGCATAGCGCCTGACGCCGTCGAGGTCGCGCACGAAGGGTGGTCCGTAGACCGGCGCGAAGACGGTGGCGTTGCCACCGATCTGCACTGAGCGCTCGGCATAGCGGGCGTGCTGGGTATAGGTGGACGGCGCTGTCTTCAACAGCGAGCGGCAGAGGCCTTTCGGGAAATGCACGCGCTCGCCCTTGACGTCGGCGCCGGCCTCTTTCCACAGCTGCAGCGCCTCGGCGTCGTCGCGAAAGATGATGCCGATCTCTTCGAGCACCGTGTCGGTGTTTTTCTCGATCAGCGCCAGCCCTTCCTCGTCCAGCACCTCATAGACGTTGATCTTGCGCTTGATGTAGGTGAGCTGGGTGCCGGGGCCGCCACCCGAGCGCGCTGCCCGCCGGGCAGCGGCACCACCGCTGGCGGCACGTCCGCGCCGCGCGTTTGACGCTTCCTGGTCGACCGGCGCGTTCTCACTCATGATCGTTCTTCCCTGACTTTTGTTCTGGCATAATTATTACGGCCGCATATTGCGCCTTCTGGCCGGATCGTAGCCATGCACCCTATTCGAAACGGCCCGCCAGCGCCAACGCCTGTCGCAAAATCGACAAGAATTCCAATAGATTTGCGGTCGCTTTCCTTTTGCGGGAAGTCGCAAATCAGCTATGGACGCAAGGCTGTAGCGGGTTAGGTATTGACGTGATATTTGAGGCCCCGCAACTGTATCCGTGCGGCAAGGAGCTGGATTAAAAATGGCCGACGACGAGATCATCCTTTCCGAGCTTTCCGACGACGAGCTCGTGCAGCAGATGCACGACGACCTTTATGACGGGCTGAAGGAAGAGATCGAGGAAGGCACCAATATCCTTCTCGAGCGCGGCTGGGCGCCTTACAAGGTGCTGACCGAGGCACTGGTCGAAGGCATGCGCATCGTCGGCGAGGATTTTCGCGACGGCATCCTGTTCGTGCCGGAAGTGCTGTTGTCCGCCAACGCGATGAAGGCCGGCATGTTCATCCTGCGTCCGCTGCTCGCCGCCACCGGCGCGCCTAAGCAGGGCAAGATGGTGATCGGCACCGTCAAGGGCGACATCCACGACATCGGCAAGAACCTTGTCGGCATGATGATGGAGGGCGCCGGCTTCGACGTCATCGACCTCGGCATCAACAATGCGGTGGAAAAATATCTCGACGCCATCGAGCAGCACCAGCCCGACATCATCGGCATGTCAGCGCTGCTGACGACGACCATGCCCTACATGAAGGTCGTCATCGACACGATGAAGGAAAAGGGCATCCGCGACGACTATGTCGTGCTGGTCGGCGGCGCGCCGCTCAACGAGGAGTTCGGCAAGGCCGTCGGCGCCGACGCCTATTGCCGCGACGCCGCCGTGGCGGTCGAGACCGCCAAGGACTTCATGAAGCGCAAGCACAACGTCCGCGCTTCGGCCTGAGCTGACGAGGAGAAGACAGGAGCATAAGTACGGAAGCCCGTACTTATGCTATGATACAGGCCGATGCGGCGCGTAACGCTGGCATGTCAAGACATCAGCAAGCGACAGCCATCCGCGTAGCGAACATACCCGATGAAATCTTTGAACGCGACTTTGAGCGCGGCAAGCCTTGCTCGGAGCGTTCGAGCGGGTTGAAGCGCTTATTCCGACTCTTTCGCCTCTTCCTTTTTCAGGACCGGCGTGTCGGCAGTTGTCGTATTTGCGATGCTTGCGACCTTGGTTTGCTGATCCACGCTTGCAGCTTTGGTTTGCTGATCTACGGAAGCCGTCGTTTTAGTGTGGCCAACACATTCCGCTGCGGCGCCGGACACCGAAAGGCCCAGAGCGGCGACAACTAAGAGAGCGGTCTTCATCCTATGGCTCCTAGTTTCGTTGTTGAGGGTACTAGAAAAGGGTAACGGCATATCCCCTGCGCGAAAAGTCAACTTTTCGTGCCCGCCCCGAAGAAAACAATTGCAACAGGCGGACACGACGTCCGCGCTTCGGCCTGATCTCGGCGAATTCGGCATGCACAATAAATCGAGCCGCGCCTTGCAGCGCGACTCTGTTGTTCCCAAATGTTACAAGGACTTAACGCGCATTGCTTGAACTATGTTGATCGCGATGCGCTTTGGTAAAATTGCGGATCAGGGGTTGTTGACGGTGTCCTCAACCGCGTTGGCTGTCGACTTGACATCCTTGCCGACGCCGCGGACGGTGTTGGCGCAAGCTGAAAGTGCCACGGCGCAAGCGAGGATGGCGATGGGTGTAAGGCGCAACAGTTTCATGGACGGTGTCTCCCTCGTTCGATAGATTCGAAACCAATAGCAACGAAACCGGTTCTATGAGCGCCGTGCGAAAACCACAAGCCGATCAAGGCGACAGGCTGCTCGTCATCGCCTGCGGGATGATTGCGCGCGAAATTCTGGCCGTCAAGGAGCAGCTGGGGCTCGACCATCTCGACCTGACCTGCCTGCCGGCGGAGTTCCATTTCTACCCGGACCGCATCGCACCGGCCATGGACAAGGCAATCGGGAAGGCCAAGGCGGACGGCTACAGAAACATCTTCGTCGGCTACGCCGATTGCGGCACCGGCGGCCTGCTTGACCGCGTCTGCGAAAAGCATGGCGTCGAGCGCATAGTCGGGCCGCATTGCTTTGCCTTCTACCAGGGCATGGATGCCTACGCGAAGGTCGCCGACGATGACATGATGTCGTTCTACATGACCGACTTCCTGTGCCGCCAGTTCGACGCCTTCTTCATGAAGCCGCTCGGCCTCGACAGGCATCCGGAGCTGATCAAGGACTATTTCGGCAATTACGAGAAGCTGGTCTATATCGCCCAGACCGACGATCCGGAACTCGACAAGGTCGCCGAGCAGGCCGCGAAAATGCTCGGCCTCACCTATGAGCGCCGCTCGACCGGCTATGGCGACCTGACGACGGAACTGGCCAGCGCTGCGGCACACGCCTGACCGTTCGATCAGGCGGCCCCTTCTTCCGCTGCGAGCGTGGCGAGCACATCGGCAAAGCTCGTCCTGCAGACGAATCCCAGCCTGTTCCTCGCCTGCGAGGCGTCGTAGACACGGTCGATCGAGGAAAACATCGTCCAGCCTTTCCGCGCAAAGAGCGCCGGAAACTCCGGAAAATAACGCGTGACGACGGATCGTGCGTCGGCGATCAATGCCGCGCAATCATCGGGCCGAAACGGCGTTGGCGCCGAGACGATGAAGATGTCGAAGCCCAGCTGTGGCGCCTTCTCCAGCGCCGCGATATGAGCCTCGGCGGCATCTTCCACGGTCAGCCGGCGAAACAACAGCTCATTGGCCTTGGTGTTGGCCTCCGACTGCTCGATCGCATGCGCCATATCGTCTGCCTCGGGAAAAAACCGTGCGGTGCGCAGCACGATCACCGGCAGTCCGGACTGAATGTGATAGAGGCGGCAAAGATGTTCGGCCGAAAACTTGGTGACGCCGTAGATGTTGCGCGGCTCGGGCGACATGTCTTCCGTCAGCCAGGCGGCCTTGCGCGCACCGCCGGTCAAGCCGGCGCGTATGGCTTTCGAGATCATCAGCGAGGTCGTCGACGTGAAGACGAAGCGCTGAACGCGTGATGCCACCGCCGCGTCGAGCAGGTTGAGCGTGCCGCGCACATTCGTCTCGATGAAATCCTCATTACGTTGGTGTTCGATGTCAGGCTTGTGCAGCGCGCCGCTGTGGATGATCGCCTCGATGCGGTTTTCACTGACCGTCCGCATGACCAGATCACGGTCGGCGACCGAGCCGATCACCTGCGTTTGCACCGACGGGACGGGATCGAGGCCGACGAGGTCATGGCCAAGGGCCCGCAGGCGCGGCGCGAGCGCGCTACCCAGCCAGCCTGACGATCCCGTAAGCAAGATCCGCATCGGCGAAACCACGATTTTTAACCTGACCGCTGTTAAGCACGGATGACAGGCCGCTGCGAACGGGTAAGTTGTATGCCAAACGAGAAAACAGGCTGTTCCAGCTATCGACTAGGAAACGCACCCATGATCGCTCGCCTCTTGATTGCCGCAGCAGGCGTTGTCTGTTTCGCCCTGCCCGCGCTCGCCGATGGCGAGGTGCAGAAGCTGATCACGCCCGCCGACAAGGTGCGGCTCGACAAATATGATGAGACGCGTAAGGCCGCCCTTGATGAAGCCAAGGCCGGCGACGCCGCCGAGGTCAAGCAGCTCGACGCCTTGCTGGCAAAGCCGCTGGTCTCGTTTTCCGACAAGGACCTGACCGGCAACTGGCAATGCCGCACCATTAAGGCTGGCGGAATGAGCCCGCTCGTCATCTATGGCTGGTTCAAGTGCAAGGTGAGCGACGATGGTTCGGGCTGGATGCTGGAAAAAATCACCGGCTCGCAGCGCACCAAGGGCCGTTTCTTCGACGACGGCGAAAAGCGCTCGATCTATCTCGGCTCCTTCTCCGTCAACAACGATCCCGCGAAACCCTATGGCAGCGGCCCACAAAGCGATCAGGTCGGCTACGCCTTTCGCAACAGCGTCAACGAATGGCGCATCGAGTTCCCGGCGCCCTATCACGAATCGAAGCTCGACATCCTTGAATTCAAGCGCTGAGCCTGCGGCCCTGGTTCCGATCACCAACGATTAACCCGACCGGCCTAGCATCCCGCCCGCTGAGAGCAGGTCTTTTCGGGGCGGCACAAACATGGAACCGTTGAAATCAAATCCGCGGCCGATCGTCGTCGTCACCGAAGGCGGACCGCATATCTGGGCCATCGTCAACGCCATCACTGACCGGCTGGGTCCGGTCAGCGTCATCCTCGAAAGCCCTGAATCCAAAAAGCAATTGCTGCTCAGGCGTGCCCGTCGCCAAGGCTGGCTACAGGCCATCGGGCAGCTCGGCACGATGGTGCTGACACGGCTCGGTAAGCGGTTTTTCGCCGGGCACGCAACACGCATCATCGCCGAACAGAAACTGCAGACGGAATCAAAGCCCGGACAAGCGATCATCCACGTTCCCTCAGCCAATGCGCCGGAGTGCCTGCAGGCGATCAGGGAAATCCAGCCCGGCGTCGTGCTGCTCGCTGGCTGCCGCCTGCTGTCGAGGCAGACACTTGCCAGAATTCCTTGCCCGGTCCTCAATTACCATGCCGGCATCGCTCCGAAGTATCGCGGCATGAATGGCGGCTACTGGGCGTTGGCCTCCGGCGATGCGGAGAACTTCGGCACCACCGTGCATTTGGTCGACGCCGGCGTCGACACCGGCGGCGTGCTGCGGCAGGTGCGCGGCAAGCCTGAGGCAGGCGATACGATTTCAAGCTATGCGCTGCGGCAGGCGGCATTCTCACGCGACATCTGCGTCGAGGCGGTCAGGGATGCGCTGGCCGACAAGCTTGCCACCTCAGATCCCGGCCTGCCTTCCAAACAATGGTATCATCCGACGATCTGGTTCTACCTCTGGACCGGCGTAAAAACCGGCGTCTGGTAAGGAGTGCCGATTTACCGGACAGCGCCTCGGCGATAAGCTTGCAGGCATGAGCGAAATCGACCACCGCACCATTATCGCCGGTCTGTCGGTCGAGGATCGTCGCGACCTCACCACCAAGCTGGATAGGCCCGGCATTGTCCGGCTGGCTGTCCATGGCGGACTGGTTGTCGTGCTGGGCGCGCTGATCACCGCCCGCATCCCATTCTGGCCCATTATTATGCTGCCGCAGGGGATCCTGATCGTCTTCTTCTTCACGCTGTTGCACGAGACCATCCACGAAACCGCTTTCAGGACAGCGTGGCTCAATCGCGCCATCGCCACCGTGACCGGCTTCCTAATCCTGCTACCGCCGGTCTGGTTCCGCTATTTCCATTTCGCGCACCACCGACACACGCACGATCCGGACAATGATCCCGAACTGATGAGCCCGAAACCGGAGACCATCGCCCAGTATTTGCGCTATCTCTCCGGCGTCCCCTATTGGAGCGGCATGGCGCGCGTGATTGTCGTCAACGCCGCCGGCCGCAACCGCGACGGCTTCGTGCCGGAAAAGGGCCACGACAAGGTGATTTCGGAAGCACGTTGGTTCCTGATCGCCTATGCGGTGCTGCTGGTGGCCTCGCTGGTCGCGCAGTCGGCGCTGCTGCTATGGGTCTGGATTGTGCCGGTGCTCGTTGGCCAACCCTTATTGCGGGCCTATCTGCTGGCCGAGCACGCACTATGCCCGCATGTCGCCAACATGCTCGAAAACACCCGCACCACCTTTACTACAAGGCTTGTGCGCTTCGTCGCGTGGAACATGCCTTACCATTCCGAGCATCACTCCTATCCGGCCGTTCCCTTTCACCGCCTGCCGCGTTTCCACCAGATCGTCGCCAAGCATCTGCGCACGACCGAGCGAGGCTACGTTCGCTTCCACAGGAAGCTCGTCGGCAGCTTCGATCGTCGCGGCGGCTGATCCAAACCAAGCCAAGCATCGAAAATTTCCACCTTTCCTTTTGCGCCCTGCGATTGCGTCGCTTTTGAATGCGCGCGCGTCGTCCCATAACAAGCAGCCCAACAGCGCTTCCGGCAATGCTCGGAACACGAGGAGTAAGAAATTCATGGCCGATCTGATCGTCGTCTACTGGCGCGACATCCCCGCGCAGGTCATCGTCAAGAAGGGCCGGCAGAACGCCAAGCGCGAACTGCCGCTGCGCTTCACCGAGGCGATCGACATGTGCGCGATGCGCACCGGCGCCGGCGGCACCGACGACTACCTGGCCGAATGGCGCAAGGCCGACCCCGTGCCGGTCAGCGACGATCTTGAAGGCGAGGCTGAAAAAGCCTTTCAGGATCTCGACGCGAAATACGACCGCGAGCGGCTGGTCGCTCTGGTCAAGGCGGGCGGAAAAGATGTCTGAAACGACCCCGGCGGTTACCCAGGCCACTTTGGTCAAGAAGGCAGCGCCGAAATCCGACTACAAGCCGGCCGACGTGTCGCCGCAGCGGCGCGTGCAGCGCTCGTTCGCGGTCAGGCTGTGGTCCGTGCGGCATTCGCGATTGCTCGAATGGTTCTACGCCAGGTTCGCCGACATGTTCTTGACTCTCCACCCGCTGTGGAAGGGCATCGGTTACGGCCGCGTCGAAGCCCCGATCAAATTCGTCGAAAAACGCGTCAAGGGTTTTATGTTCGATTGCCGCATGTGCGGCCAGTGCATCCTTTCCTCCACTGGCATGTCGTGCCCGATGAATTGCCCCAAGCAATTGCGCAACGGCCCTTGCGGCGGCGTGCGTGCCAACGGCAATTGCGAGGTCGAGCCTGATATGCCCTGCGTCTGGGTCAAGGCCTGGGAAGGCTCACGCAACATGAAGCATGGCGACAAGATCCTCGACGTGCAGAAGCCGGTCGACCAGTCGCTGCGCGAAACCTCGGCATGGCTGCGGGTGACCGCGCAGGCCGCAGCCGCGCGCGAAGCCACCCGCAACGCTCCGAATACCGGGGCACCGACATGATCGGCCGCCAGCGCGACGAGAACCCGGCCGGCATTCATCTGCCGCTTGAGCCCCTGCCCGGCCACACGTCGCGAGGACGCCTGGAGCGCGTCCTGAGGCGCGGCGAGTTCGCGGTGACGACCGAGCTCAACCCGCCCGACAGCGCCGATCCGGAAGATGTCTACAACCGCGCCAAAATCTTCGACGGCTGGGTTGACGCCATCAACGCCGTCGACGCGTCGGGCGCCAACTGCCACATGTCCTCGGTCGGCATCTGTGCGCTGCTGACCCGCATGGGCTATGCCCCGATCATGCAGATCGCCTGCCGCGACAGGAACCGCATCGCCATCCAGGGCGACGTGCTGGGCGGGGCGGCGATGGGCGTCGCCAACATGCTGTGCCTGACAGGCGACGGGGTCCAGGCCGGCGACCAGCCCGGCGCCAAGCCGGTGTTCGATCTCGACTGCATGTCATTGCTGGAAACCTGCCGCATCATGCGCGACAACGGCAAATTCCTGTCCGGCCGCAAGCTGACGACGCCGCCGCAGCTTTTCCTCGGTGCGGCGATCAACCCTTTCGCGCCGCCGATCGATTTCCGCCCCTACCGGCTGGGCAAGAAGATCGCGGCGGGCGCGCAATTCGTGCAAAGCCAATACTGTTTCGACGTGCCGATGTTCCGCACCTACATGCAGCAGATCCGGGACCTCGGTTTTACGGAAAAATGCTTCATCCTGTGCGGGGTCGGACCGCTGGCCTCGGCCAAGACCGCCAAATGGATCCGCTCCAACGTGCCGGGCATTCATATCCCCGATCAGATCGTCAAGCGACTGGAAGGCGCCCAGGATCAGAAGAAGGAAGGCAAGCAGCTCTGCATCGACATCATCAACGAGGTGAAGGAAATCCCCGGCGTTTCCGGCGTCCATGTGATGGCCTATCGCCAGGAGGAATATGTCGCCGAGATTGTCGATGAATCGGGCGTGCTGAAGGGCCGCCAGCCCTGGAAACGCGAAATCCGCCGCGACGACCAGCTCGTCGCCGACCGTCTAGACCACATATTGCACGACGAGATCACCGAAACGCAGGTCGACATGGTCAAGACCGCGCATTGATGGCGCGGACGGTCACCATTCGCTTGATCGAGATCAGAAACGATATAAAGAAGTCTTTATATCACGACGGAGAGATTTCATGACCCGGACGATCGTCGCCTCGGCGACACGAGAAATCATCATCGGCTTCGACCAGCCCTTCTGCGTGATCGGCGAACGCATCAATCCGACCGGGCGCAAGAAGCTCGCCGCCGAGATGATCGCGGGCAATTTCGACACTGTCATCAGGGACGCGCTGGAACAGGCCGCCTGCGGCGCGACCATGCTCGACGTCAATGCAGGCGTGACCTCTGTCAATCCGAACGAGACCGAACCCGGCCTGCTGGTGCAGACGCTGGAGATCGTGCAGGGACTGGTCGACCTGCCGCTGTCGATCGACAGTTCGGTGACCGCCGCGATCGAGGCGGCGCTCAGGGTCGCCAAGGGCCGGCCGCTGGTCAACTCCGTCACCGGCGAGGAAGAAAAGCTCGAAGCCATCTTGCCGCTGGTCAAGAAATACAACGTTCCGGTGGTCGCCATCTCCAACGACGAGACCGGCATTTCGATGGATCCGGACGTGCGCTTCGCCGTCGCCAAGAAGATCGTCGAGCGCTGCGCCGATTTCGGCATTCCGGCGCACGATGTTGTCGTCGACCCGCTGGTCATGCCGATCGGCGCGTTGGGCGATGCCGGCCGCCAGGTCTTTGCCCTCCTGCGCCGGCTGCGCGAGGAGCTCAAGGTCAACACCACCTGCGGCCTCTCCAACATCTCGTTCGGCCTGCCGCACCGCCACGGCATCAACGCCGCCTTCATCCCGATGGTGATCGGCGCCGGCATGACCTCGGCGATCATGAATCCGGTGCGACCGCAGGAGATGGAAGCGGTACGCGGCGCCAACGTGCTGAACGGCACCGACGAGAACTGCACCAACTGGATCAGGACCTACAAGGACTACAAGCCGGCCGAAGGCGGCCAGGCGGTCGCAGCGCCGACGCAAGTCAACGCGCCGGGCGAAAGCAATGGCAACGGCGGCCGCCGGCGCGGTGGCCGTGAAGCCCGTATGGCCCGAGGATAAGCGCGCAATCGTGAACTCTCCTGCCAACATCACCGACCCGCTCGTGCTGTTCATGCCGTCCGGCAAGCGCGGGCGGTTTCCGGTCGGCACGCCGGTGCTCGATGCCGCGCGCCAACTCGGCGTCTATGTCGAGAGCGTGTGCGGCGGACGCGCCACTTGCGGGCGCTGTCAGGTCGAGGTGCAGGAAGGCAACTTCGCCAAGCACAAGATCGTCTCTTCCAATGACCACATCTCGCCCAAGAGCGCCAAGGAAGAGCGCTACGAACGCGTGCGCGGCCTTCCCGAACGGCGACGCCTGTCCTGCTCGGCGCAGATCCTCGGCGATCTCGTCGTCGACGTGCCACAGGACACGGTCATCAACGCGCAGACCATCCGCAAAGACGCCGACACCAGGGTCATCGCCCGCGATTCGGCAATCCATATGTGCTATGTCGAGATCGAAGAGCCCGACATGCACAATCCATCAGGCGATCTCGATCGCCTGAAGATCGCGCTGATGAAGGACTGGGGGCTCAAGAGCCTCGATTTCGACTTCCATCTGTTGCCGCAGGTGCAAGGCATCTTGCGCAAGGGCAACTGGACCGCGACCGCCGCGATCCACAAGGATGCCGACAGCGAGACCGCGCGGGTCATCTCTTTGTGGCCCGGTCTCAAGAACGAGGCCTACGGGCTTGCCTGCGATATCGGCTCGACCACCATCGCCATGCATCTGGTGTCGCTGCTGTCGGGCCGCGTCGCTGCCTCGTCGGGCACGTCGAACCCGCAGATTCGCTTCGGCGAGGATCTGATGAGCCGCGTCTCCTATGTGATGATGAACCCGGACGGCCGCGAAGGCATGACGGTTGCGGTGCGCGAGGCGATCTCGGGTCTCGTCGACAAGGTCTGCGCGGAAGGCAACGTCCAGCGCAACGACATCCTGGATTCCGTGTTCGTCGGCAATCCGATCATGCATCACCTGTTCCTCGGCATCGACCCGACCGAACTCGGCGGCGCGCCCTTCGCGCTGGCCGTCTCGGGCGCCGTGCACATCAAGGCGTCGGATATCGGCCTGAAGCTCAATCAGGGCGCCAGGCTCTATATGCTGCCTTGCATCGCCGGCCATGTCGGCGCCGACGCGGCTGCGGTGACGCTGTCGGAGGGTCCGCACCGGCAGGATGAGATGATGCTGATCGTCGACGTCGGCACAAATGCCGAGATCGTGCTCGGCAATCGTCAGCGGGTCGTGGCGGCCTCCTCGCCCACCGGCCCGGCCTTTGAGGGGGCGGAAATCTCCGGCGGCCAACGCGCGGCGCCCGGCGCCATCGAGCGCGTCCGCATCGATCCCGACACGCTGGAGCCGAAATACCGCGTCATCGGCTCGGAACTGTGGTCCGACGAGCCCGGCTTCCTCGACAGCGTGCAGGCGACCGGCGTCACCGGCATATGCGGCTCCGGCATCATCGAGGTGGTCGCCGAGATGTATCTGGGCGGCATCATCTCAGAGGACGGTGTCGTCGACGGCAGCCTCTCCGCCCGCTCGCCGCGCGTCACTGCCAGTGGCCGCACCTTCTCCTATGTGCTGAAGGAAGGCGAGCCGAGGATCACCATCACCCAGACCGACGTGCGCGCCATCCAGCTCGCCAAGGCCGCGCTTTATGCCGGCACCAAGCTGTTGATGGAAAAGCAGCACACCGATCATGTCGACCGCATCCATTTCGCCGGCGCCTTCGGCTCCTTCATCGATCCGAAATACGCCATGGTGCTGGGACTGATCCCCGATTGCGATCTCGACAAGGTCTCGGCCGTCGGCAACGCCGCCGGCGCCGGTGCGCGCATGGCGCTGCTCAATCGCGGCTATCGCCGCGAGATCGAGGAAACAGTGAGCCAGATCGAGAAGATCGAGACCGCGCTGGAGCCGAAATTCCAGGAACATTTCGTCTACGCCATGGCGCTGCCGAACAAGGTCGACCCGTTCCCGAAACTGTCGGCGGCGGTGAAGCTGCCGCCGCGCAAGACGGTCAGCGAGGACGGCATTGCCGGCGATGCCGCCCCGCGGCGGCGTTCGCGCGAAGGCCACGCGGCGCGGCGCGGCCGGGGGTAACGTCCCGCCGGCGAAAGCTGCATTTCGCCCTCATTCTCGTTTGCATGCAAATGTTTCCGGATCAGCCCAAACTGAAACAAGGCGCTGTTTTCGTGTAATCCACCAGATACATGTGCGGCGCATTTAACCGGCATCGAACGGCAGGCAGGAAATAACTTTCGGCCGCCGCAGCACTCCAAAGGAGATGAAGATGTCGATGTTCGAAAGCCTCGGCCGCTATGGTATGGCCATCAGGAATGCACACAAAAGAAACAGGTCCGTCCGGGCGCTGAACAGCCTGCCGCCCGAAATTCAGAGGGACATCGGCTGGCCCGTGTCGCCGCGCGAAGACCCGCAGGTCACCTTCTCGGCTCTGCTCCTGGGTTCGGCGCGCTGATGACCTTCGCCGACAAATGCAAGCTGCTGGCCAAGCGCCGGAGCCGTCATGCGGCTCCGGCGGCAAGCGACCGTCGACTGCGCGCCGCACGGCTGCCCCGGCGCTGAGCATTGCAGCGAGCCAGACTGGACGCTGGCCTTGATTGCCAGCCAGATCACACCGCCGTGTTAAGACTGCGCAAATCTTGACATTTTGGGCGAAGGCACGATCTTCGATAGCGAGGGGTTCTCTTAGTCGGCTCAGCCGAAGTCCGTGTGTCCGCATGCCAAGTCTCAAAAGCCACGTCGTGTCCTTCGTGCTCAGGCATAGCCGCAAGCAGGCCTTTTCCAGCCCGGAAAACCTGCAGCGCTGGATCGCGTATGCGCGCAAGACGGAGAATCATCAGCCGCCCGCACCGCTGCGATCGCGTTTCGAGATCACGACGCGCAGCGTGGACGGCTTTCCCGTCTACGAGATCGCGCCGAAGGCCGGTGTGCGAAAGCGGATTCTCTACCTGCATGGCGGCGCCTATGTCTTTCAAATCACGTCCTATCATTGGGGGCTGATCGCCGATATGGCCGACCGGCTGGGCTTCGGCATTACCGTGCCGATCTATCCCATTGCTCCCGAACACGATTTCCACGCCATGTTCGGCATGGTCGGCGAGGTCTACCGTCAGCTGCTCGACGAAACGGAAGCGCAGGATATCGTCTTCATGGGCGATTCCGCCGGCGGCAACATGGCCGTGGTGCTGACCATGATGGCCGCGGAAGACGCCCAGCCCTTACCGTCGCGCCATGTGCTGATTTCGCCCGGCCTCGACTTGTCGCTCGCCAACCCCGAAGTGTTCGAGGCGGAACGCTACGATCCATGGCTGGGAATTCCGGGCGGGCTGGAGGCAGTCCGGCTCTACAGTGCCGGCATAAATCCCAGTGACTGGCGCATCAGCCCGCTTTACGGTGACCTCTCGGTGTTGCCGAAAACGCTGCTTCTGACCGGTTCACGCGATATGCTAACCCCCGACAATCTGATCTTCGCGCAAAAGGCCCGTGCCGCCGGTGTCGAGATAGAGGTCGTGCACGAGCAAGGCATGTTCCATGTCTGGCCACTGATCGACATGCCAGAAGCGCGGCGCGCGCGGGACAGCATCGTGACGTTCCTGACCAGCGACACCGAAAGCTATCACGCCAAAGCCGGCGAATTGGCACTGCAAAGGACAGGTCGTAGCGACCCCGCTCACGACCTGGCTGCGCCGTTGAGGTCGTAGCTAGAGCATTTTGCAGCCAAACGTCTTCGTTTGGCGTCCGACAAAATGCGTTAAAACAAAGACTTGGAGCGCGGTTTTGGTTCCACCAAAACGCAAAGCGCTCTAAGTCAGAACTTGCCGGTTTCCCTGAACACTTCGAAGGTCGCACGGATGTGGTCGGCAACCGCCTTCACCGGCGCGCTGGCGTCCGGCGCCACGACCATGGCGAGATTGTAGGTGCCGATATCCGGCATGCCGTCCTTCGGGCAAAGCTCAACCATCTCGCTGCCGAGGAACGCTTTCGGCAGCGGAGCCACCGCGAGGT